>NZ_JASCPO010000090.1:0-23263 GCF_029960145.1 Pseudomonas sp. PS01299
CACATTGGTTCTGCGTACACAGTACTAAATGTGGGAGCGAGCTTGCTCGCGAAAGGGCCAGTGCCGGCACTAGAGAATCAAAGCCCTTCCAGCTCCGCCATCAGATCATTCAAGCGATCCACCTTGTCCTCGGTCATGTCACTCGCCGCCAGGCCTTCGATGTACTCGGCCAGTTCCTGCACCGTGCTGCACTCGAACATCGCCCGCAGCGGCACATCGCGTTGCAGGGTTTTCTGCACCCGCGAGGCGATCTGCGTGGCCAGCAACGAATGCCCGCCCAGCTCGAAGAAGTTGTCGCGCACCCCGACCTTGTCGACCTTGAGCACTTCGGCCCAGATGTCGGCCAGGGTCTGCTCCAGCTCGTTGCGCGGGGCCAGGTAATCCTGACTCTGCAACTGGCCGATTTCCAGGGCCGGCAAGGCCTTGCGGTCGAGTTTACCGTTGGCGTTGTGCGGCAGCTGATCGAGCCACAACCAGTGCAGCGGCACCATGTATTCCGGCAGTTCGCTACGCAGGCGTTGCTTGATCCGCTCCAGACGTTCGCTCGGGTTGAGCGCCGAATCCGCCGCGACCAGATAACCGACCAAGTGCTTGCCATTCACGCCTTCCTGCACGCCGACCGCCGCATCGCGGACTTCCGGCTGTTCGTGCAGACGCGCTTCGATTTCACCCAGTTCGATCCGGTAACCGCGAATCTTCACCTGATGGTCGACCCGGCCAACGTACTCCAGCACCCCGTCACTGCGCCGCCGCGCGAGGTCACCGGTGCGATACAGACGCTCGCCCGGCGCGCCGAACGGGTTCGGCACAAATACCGGCGCGGTGCGCAGCGGATCGCTGACGTAACCGCGACCGACACCGGTCCCGGCCACGCACAACTCACCCACCGCGCCCAGCGGCACCAGTTCCAGCGCGCCATCGACCAGATACAGCAAGTTGTTGTCGGTCGGCGTACCGATCGGCAAATAGCTGCCGTGAGTCGAAGCCATGTCCACACGGAAGAACGCCACGTCATCGGAGCATTCCGCCGGGCCATAAGCATTGACCAGACCGATCTGCGGATAACGCAGCAGCCACTGGTGCGCGAGTTCCGGCGGCATGGCTTCACCGGTCGGCAGCATCCAGCGCAGACCGTCGAGGCTCAGGCGCTCGGAGGCGAGCATGCCCTGAATCAACGACGGCACGCTCTCGAGCACGGTGATCCCCTGCGCCTGCACATGCATCAGCAACCCCTGCGGATCGTGAGCGATAGTGTTCGGCACAATGTCCACCCGCGCCCCGAACAGCGGCGCGGCGAGGAACTGCCAGACCGAAATGTCGAAGCTTTGCGATGCGGTCTGCGCGATCACGTCGGCGTCCGTCAGTTGCAGGTACGGCACTTTGCTCAATTGGTTGTTGAGCATGCCGCGCTGCTCGATCATCACGCCTTTCGGCAGACCGGTCGAACCCGAGGTGTAGATCACGTAGGCCAGGTTGTCCGGACCGCTGTGGATACCGAGGTTTTCGGCGCTAGTCGCAGCAGCCTGA
The DNA here is from genome assembly GCF_029960145.1 of Pseudomonas sp. PS01299. Classification (NCBI taxonomy): domain Bacteria; kingdom Pseudomonadati; phylum Pseudomonadota; class Gammaproteobacteria; order Pseudomonadales; family Pseudomonadaceae; genus Pseudomonas; species Pseudomonas sp. PS01299. The sequence goes on from NZ_JASCPO010000090.1 coordinate 1,528, forward strand.
ATCTCCTCCCAGACCAACAGCCGTGGACGGTTGGCGCAGCTGAACTCATCGAGCAAAGTCTGCGCCTGTTCGCGGCAGGCTTCGCTGCACACCAGCACTGGCGTGCGGCTCAGTTCGATGATGCGTTGCAGACGCTGGCTCGGCAGGCCCGGATCCAGCGGCAGGTAACCGGCACCGGCCTTGAAGCTGCCGATGATCATCCCCAAAAGATCCAGATTACGTTCGGCCAGCAACGCTACCGGTTGATCCAACTGCACCCCGGCGGCGGCCAGTGCATGGCCGAGGCGGTTGGCGTTGTGGTTGAGCGCCGCATAGCTCAGTTGCTGATCAAGGCACGTAGCGGCGATGCGCTGCGGATGCGCCGCGACCTGCGCTTCGAACAGCGCCACGTAGCTCTGCTCCAGCGGATAATCGTGGGCGCTCTGGTTGCAGCCGTGCAGCAGGAATTCCTGCTCATCAAAGCCCAGCAGCGGCAGGTCAGCCATGTCGCCATGGAAGCCATCGACCAATGCCAGCAGCAGGCGCTTGAACTCACCGAGCATGCGCTCGATCGTCGATTCGTCGAAGTAGCGCTGGTCATAGGACAGATGCAGGCCGAGGTCATCGCCCGGGTAGCACACCGCCGTCAGCGGGAAGTTGGTGTGGGTACGACCAGAGTCCGATGTAGCGTTGAGGCTCTGTGCACGGTCCAGCACCGAGACTTCCACCGGCGCGTTCTCGAACACGAACAGACTGTCGAACAGCGGCTGGCCTTTCGGCAATTCGCTCTGTTCCTGAATGTTCACCAGCGGCAGGTATTCGTACTCGCGCAGTTGCATGTTGCTGTCGAGCAACCCGCTCAACCACTGCCGCACGCTGCTGCGCTGATCGTCCTCAGGCATTTTTACCCGCAGCGCGATGCTGTTGATGAACAGGCCGACGGTGCGCTGCATCTCCGGCATTTCCACCGGACGCCCGGCCACGGTGACGCCGAACAGCACGTCGCGATCACCGCTCAGGCGGCGCAGCACCAAGGCCCATGCCGCTTGAGCGAAGGTGTTGATGGTCAGTTGATGAGCCTGGGCCAGCTCGCGCAGCCGGACGCCATCTTCAACGTTGAGACGGGTGTAGCGGTCACCGACGATCATGCCGCCGCTTTCGCCGGCGTGTTCGCGTAGGAACGGTCGGTCGCTCGGGATCGGCGTGGTGCGCTCGAAACCTTGCAGGTTCTGCTGCCACCACTGACGTGCCTCGGCCAGGCTCTGGCGTTGCAGCCAGCCGATGTAGTCGCGGTAACGCGGCGGCACCGACAACTGTGCTTCGCGACCTTCACCGAGGGCGGTGTAAATCTCGAAGAAATCGTTCATCAGCAGCGAACGGCACCAGGCATCGATGAGGATGTGGTGGTTACTCATCATGAACCAGTAACGCGCCGTGCCGACCTTGATCAGGCGCAGGTGGAACGGTGCCTGATTGAGCAGATCGAACCCGGCCTCACGCTCGCTTTTCAGCAGCGCTTGCAGCTTCGGTTCTTGCTCGTCCTCGGCGATGGCGCTCCAGTCCAGGTACTCGATCGGCGTACGACCCGGGGTGTGGATCACTTGCAGCATGTCCTCGCCGACGTTCCAGCAGAACGATGCACGCAGCGCTTCATGACGGGCGACCACCGCTTGCCAGGCCTGGGCGAAACGCTCGGGATCGAGCTCGCTGTTGATGCGGTAGCGATCCTGCATGTAGTACAGACCGGTGCCCGGTTCGAGCAAGGTGTGCAGCAACATGCCTTCCTGCATCGGCGTCAGCGGGTAGACGTCTTCGATGTGCGCCGCCGGCACCGGCAGTGCATCGAGTTGCGCCTGGGTCAGTTTCGCCAGCGGGAAGTCCGACGGCGTCAGGCCACCGGCCGTGTCTTGCAGGCAATGGCCGATCAGGCTTTGCAGCTCGCCGAGGTAAGCGTCGGCCAGATCGTTGATGGTTTGCCTCTCATGGCGCTCGGCGCTGAAAGTCCAGCGCAGCAGCAGTTCGCCGCCGTACACCTGACTGTCGATGCTCAACTCGTTGGGCAACGGCGCCTGCGGATCGTGGGCCGCACCGACCGGCTCGTCCAGCGGACGGAACAGCGCATCGCTGGCGAAACTCTGATCGAACTGGCCGAGGTAGTTGAAGGTCACCGGTGCGTTCGGCAACGCCGCCATGCTGCGCTGGCTGAGGTCATCGGCCAGATAGCGCAGCACGCCATAGCCGAGGCCTTTGTGCGGCACCGCGCGCAGTTGTTCCTTGATCGCCTTGATCGAAGCGCCCTGCCCGGCGGCCTCTTCGATGTTGTGCGGGGTCAGGCGTAATGGATAGGCGCTGGTGAACCAACCGACGGTGCGAGTCAGGTCGATCTCGTCGAACAGGGTTTCGCGGCCGTGGCCTTCCAGTTGAATCAATGCCGACGGCTGCCCGCTCCAGCGGCACAGCACGCGGGCCAGCGCGGTCAGCAGCAGATCGTTGACCTGCGTGCGGTAGGCCCGCGGTGCCTGTTGCAGCAGTTGTTGGGTACGCTCGGCATCGAGGCGCACGCTGACGGTTTGCGCGTGACGATTCTGTTGTCCGCCCTGCGGGTTTTCGCACGGCAGATCGGCGTTCGATCCGGCCAGTTGGGTTTGCCACCAGTTCAGTTCTTCACGCAGTGATTCGCTGCCGGCGTAGGCCTGCAAACGTGCCGCCCAGTCCTTGAAGGCACTGGTTTTCGCCGGCAGTTTTACCGACTGTTCGGCTTCGAGCTGGCGGTACACGGTTTGCAGATCGTCGAGCAAGACGCGCCACGACACGCCGTCGACCACCAGGTGATGGATCGCAATAAACAGGCGTTGCTGCCCTTCGGGACCATCGACCAGCAAGGCGCGCAGCAGCGGGCCGTTTTGCAAATCGAGACTGCGCTGGGCATCGGCGAACAGTGCTGCGCACTGGTCCATCGCCGCCACCCGCACCTGCCACAACACCTCGGCGTCGGACACCGGTTGATGCGTTGCCTGCCATTGATCGTTGGCCTGAGTGAAGCGCAGACGCAGGGCGTCGTGCTGTTCGATCACTGCCAGCAGCGCCTGCTCCAGACGATGCGGTTCCAGCACCACGCTCGGCTCCAGCAGCAGCGCCTGGTTCCAGTGCTGACGCTCAGGAATATCAGTATCGAAGAACCAGTGCTGGATCGGCGTCATGGCCGACTCACCGACCACCAGTCCCTGCTCGGCAGTGACTTGCTCGCTGCGGCTGGCGACAGCGGCCAGGGTCTGCACCGTCTGATGCTGGAACAGATCCCGTGGACTGAAATGAATGCCCTGCTGCCGCGCACGGCTGACCACTTGAATCGACAGGATCGAGTCGCCGCCGAGTTCGAAGAAGTTGTCGTTGAGACCGACCTGCTCGACGTTGAGCACCTCGCACCAGATCTGCGCCAGGGTCTGCTCCAGCTCATTGCTCGGGGCGACGTAGTGCTGACGGTTCAGCTCGGGATCCGGTGCCGGCAAGGCGCGGCGGTCGAGTTTGCCGTTGGCGGTCAGCGGCATGCTCGCCAGCAGGATCAGGTGCGTCGGCACCATGTAGTCCGGCAATTGCGCCTTGAGGTGCGACTTCAGTGCTTCACGCAGTTCGGCCTGTTGCGCTTCGCCTTGCTCGGCGACGTCGCTGACCAGGTAGCCCACCAGTTGCTTGCCGCTCGGCGCATCCAGCGCCAGCACCACCGCTTCGCGGATCGAGTGGTGATCGAGCAGACGGGTTTCGATCTCACCCAGCTCGATGCGGAAACCACGGATTTTCACCTGATGGTCGATCCGCCCCAGGTACTCCACCAGCCCATCGGCACGCTGGCGCACCAGATCGCCGGTGCGGTACATGCGCCCGCCATCGGCGGCAAACGGGTCTGCCACGAAACGCTCGGCGCTGATGCCCGGACGGTCGTGATAGCCCTGCGCCAGACCGGCGCCGCCGACGAACAACTCACCGGTCGCACCTTGCGGTACCAACGCCAGATCGGCGTCGAGAATGTAAGCCACGCGATCACCGATCACGCTGCCGATCGGCACGCTGCCGGCGCCTTCTTCCAGCACTTCCGGGGCGAGACTGGCGAGCGGCATGACCACCGTTTCAGTCGGGCCATAGGCATTGAAGAACAGACTCGGCTTGAACGCCGCGCGAATCCGTTGCAGGTGTTCGCCGGTCAGCGCTTCGCCGCCGGTGATGATCATCCGCACCGGCAGAACCTGGTTTTGCGTCGCGAGGAACTGCGCCAACTGGCTGCCATAGCTCGGGGTGAAGCCGAGCACATTGATCCGGTGGGTGCGGATCAACCCGCAGATTTCTTCCGCATCCCACTGCCCTTGCGCTCGCAGCACCACGTGCGCGCCGCTGAGCAACGGCACCAGCAGACGCTCGGTGGCGGCGTCGAAGTTGATCGAATAGAAGTGCAGCTCGCAGTCGTCCGGGCGCATGCCGAAACGTTCGATCACGGCCTGGCAATGCATGGCGATTTCACCGTGGGACACCACCACGCCTTTCGGCTTGCCGGTCGAGCCCGAGGTGTAAATCAGATAGGCCTGATGCTGCGGCAGGCTGATAAAGGGCAGCTCAGTGGCCGGGTAATCCGCCAGCGCCGCGCTGTCATCTTCCAGGCACCAGCGCGCCACGCTCGACGGCAAATCACCGAGGGCAGTGAACATCGCCCGGTCGCTGAGCAGCAGACCGATGCGGCTGTCTTCGATCATGTAGTGCAGGCGATCGAGCGGATATTCCGGGTCCAGCGGCACATAAGCGCCGCCGGCCTTGAGAATCGCCAGCAGGCCGACGACCATTTCCAGCGAACGCTCCAGCGCCAGACCAACCCGCACTTGCGGGCCGACCCCACGCTCGCGCAGGGCCCAGGCCAGGCGATTGGCGCGGGCATCGAGTTCGGCGTAGCTCAAAGTCTGTCCGGCGAAAGTCAGGGCCGGGGCATCTTTGCGCGCCAGCGCCTGCTCGGCGAACAGGTGATGGATGCACTGGTCGAGACGACGTTCGCCCGGTTCAACGCCGAGGCTGTCGAGCAACTGCTGTTGTTCAGTCGGGGCGAGCAGCGGCAACTGGCTCAGACGCTGTTGCGGATCGGCGATCAACGCTTCCAGCAGGTTGCGCCAATGCTGGGCCATGCGCGCGATGGTCGGTTCGTCGAACAGGTCGGTGCTGTAGGTCAGGCAGCAACCGAGGCGATGATCGAGGTCGGTGACTTCCAGGTTGAGGTCGAACTTGGTCGCCCGCGCATCGTTGGCCAGGTACTCGACGGTCATCCCGGCGAGCATCCGGCTCTGCTGGAATTCCCAGCGCTGCACGTTGCACATCACCTGGAACAACGGGTTGTACGCCGCACTGCGCGGCGGTTGCAGCGCTTCGACCAGATGATCGAACGGCAGGTCCTGATGCGACTGGCCTTCGATAACGGTGTGGCGCACTTGCTCGAACAATTCGCCCACCGACATCTGCCCGTCGAGCTGGCAACGCAGCACCTGAGTGTTGAGGAATGCGCCGATCAGCCCTTCGCTTTCCGGGCGGATACGGTTGGCCACCGGCGCGCCGATGCGCAAGTCGGTCTGGCCGCTGTAGCGGTAGAGCAAGGTGGCGAGCGCAGCGGTCATGGTCATGAACAGGGTCAGACCGTTCTGCGCATTGAACGCGCGGACGCGAGCGGCGAGATCGTCGCTCAGATCGAAACGGAACAGCTCACCCTGGTGGCTTTGCACCGGTGGCCGCGGACGGTCGCCGGGCAGTTCCAGCAACGGATGTTCGCGACCCAGTTGCGCGGTCCAGTAGTCGAGCTGGCGCTGACGTTCACCTGACTCCAGCCACTGCCGTTGCCAGACGCTGTAATCCAGGTACTGCACCGGCAACGCTTCAAGCGGCGAATCGCGGTCATCGACGAACGCTTCGTACAGCGCGCTGAGCTCGCGGGCAAAAATATCCATCGCCCAGCCTTCGGTGACGATGTGATGCAGGGTCAGCACGAAGTAATGCTCGTGCTCGGCGGTCTTCACCAGACAGGCGCGAAGCAGCGGGCCGCTTTCCAGGTCGAACGGCAGATGCGCTTCGTCATCGGCCAGTTGCTGGACCTGCTGCTCACGCTGGTCAGCCGGCAGTTTCGAGAAATCCTTCCAGCCCATGCGCACGCCGGTCTCGGCATGCACCTGTTGACGGGCCACGCCATCGACGCTCGGGAACGTGGTGCGCAGGGTTTCGTGGCGCAGGATCAACGCCTGCAAGGCTGCCTCGAAATGCTCGACGTGCAACACGCCGCGCAGGCGCGCCATGCCGCCGACGTTGTACGCCGGGCTGTCCGGTTCCATCTGCCAGAGGAACCACATGCGTTGTTGCGAGTACGACAACGGCACCGCTTGGCGGCGATCGACTTTGGCAATCGGCGGCTGCTGGTTGGTCTGGCCGCTGGCCTGGATCAGCCGGATCTGCTCGGCGAAGTCACCGAGTTCGCTGTGCTCGAACAACGCGCGTAACGGCAACTCGACGTCACAGGCCTGCCGGCTGCGCGAGATGATTTGCGTGGCCAGCAACGAGTGCCCGCCGAGGGCGAAGAAGTCGTCGCGCAGACCGATCCGTGGCAGACCCAGCACTTCACGCCAGATCGCGGCGATCTGTTGCTCCAGCTCGGTGACCGGTTCGACGTGTTCACGCACCTGCCACTGCGGCTCGGGCAAGGCGCGGCGGTCGAGCTTGCCGCTCGGGCTCAGGGGCATTGCGTCCAGGCGCATCAGTTGCGCCGGGACCATGTATTCCGGCAGTTCGGCGGCCAGTGCGGTTTTCAGGCGGGCGATCTGCACGTGCTGATCTTCGCTGGCGTCGGCGGCAGTGAAATAGCCGATCAGTTGCGCGCCGGTTGCGGTTTCCCGTACCAGCACCACGGCTTGGGCGACGCCGTTCTGAGCCAGCAGCCGCGCTTCGATTTCTTCCGGTTCAACGCGGAAACCACGCAGTTTGACCTGCTGATCAAGGCGCCCGAGGTATTCGATCACGCCGTCCGAGGTCCAGCGTGCACGGTCACCGGTGCGGTACAAACGTGCGCCCTGCTCGCCCAACGGGTCGACCACAAAGCGCTCGGCCGTCAGCGCCGGGCGACCGAGGTAACCCCGGGCCAGACCGATGCCGCTGATGCACAGTTCACCCGGAACACCGGCCGGTACGGGATTGAGATCGGCGTCGAGCACGCGGCAGATCACGTTGCCCAGCGGCCGGCCAATTGGTGAACGCTCGCCGTCGGCCGTGGTGCAGTGCCAGTGGGTGACGTTGATCGCGGTTTCGGTCGGGCCGTAACGGTTGTGCAGTTGCACCGCCGGCAGCTGCGCCAGCACGCGGTTGCGCAGTTCCGCCGGCAGCGCTTCACCGCCGGAGAATAACCGGCGCAGGCTGGTGCATTCGGCGCTCAGCGGCTCATCGATGAACAGCGCGAGCAGCGGCGGCACGAAGTGCAGCGTAGTCACGCCGTATTGCTGAACCAACTGCGCGATGCGATGCGGATCGCGGTGTTCACCAGGGCCGGCGATCAGCAGACGCGCGCCAGTGATCAGCGGCCAGAAGCATTCCCACACCGATACGTCGAAACTGATCGGCGCCTTTTGCATCAGCACGTCGCTGTCATTCAGGCGATAGCTGTTCTGCATCCACTGCAGCCGTTCGGCCAACGCGGCATGGGTGTTGCCGACGCCTTTCGGTTGCCCGGTGGAGCCGGAGGTGTAAATCACGTAGGCGAGGTTGTCGCCATGCAGGTGCAGACCCGGCGCCTGGCTCGGCCAGTTCTCCAGATGCAGCGCGTCCATGGCGATCACGCTGACGCCGTCACTGGCCGGCAAGCGATCGAGCAATGCGGTCTGGGTCAGTAGCAGTTCGACGCCGCTGTCGCTGAGCATGTAAGCCAAGCGCTCGGCCGGATAATCCGGATCCAGCGGCACATAAGCGCCACCGGCCTTGATAATCGCCAGCAGGCCGATCAGCAGTTGCGACGAACGCTCGGCGGCAATCGCCACGCACACATCCGGGCCGACACCTTTGTCGCGCAGATAATGCGCGAGACGGTTGGCCTGGGCGTGCAATTCGGCGAAGTCGAGGCTACCTCCGTCCCACACCAGCGCGGTGCGTTCCGGAGTCTGGCGTGCCTGTTCGTTGAGCAGTTCCGGCAGCCATTGCTGCGCCGGGGTGCACGGGGCGACGCTCCACGCTTGTTGCTGTTCCTGCTCGCACGGAGTCAGCAATGGCAGGTCGCCGATCGCCTGTTGCGGTTGTTCGCAGACCGCGCGCAGCAGGTTGCTGAAATGTTCGGCCAGACGCTCGATGGTCGCCGCGTCGAACAGTTCATCGGCGTAGTCGAAGGACAGGGTCAAGCGCCCGTTGCGATCTTCTTCGCTGTGCAGTTGCAGGTCGAACTTGGCTTCGCGGCTGTGCCACGGCAGTTCTTCGGCGAGCAGGCCCGGCAGGCGCTTGAGCGCACTCAAGTCGCGTTGCTGGTGGTTGAACATGACCTGGAACAGACCCTGTTCACGGGCCTGCGGGAACGCTTCGAGCAGTTGTTCGAACGGCAGATCCTGATGGGCCTGCGCACCCAGTGCAGCCTCGCGGGTCTGCGCCAGCAACTCGACAAACGACAGCCGCGAATCAACCTCGGCACGCAGCACCTGAGTGTTGATGAAGAAGCCGATCAGACCCTGGGTTTCGAGGCGCGGACGGTTGGCGTTGGGGATGCCGATGCGGATATCGCGTTGACCGCTGTAGCGGTGCAGCAGGCTCTGGAACGCCGAGAGCAACAGCATGAACGGCGTCGACTGGTGAGCCTGGGCGGTCTGCTTGATCGCGTCGCTGAGGCTGACACCGAGGCGCACGCTGTGGCGCGCGGCGCTGTGCAATTGTCTGGCTGAACGCGGGTGGTCGGTGGCCAGTTCCAGCACCGGATGTTCGTCGCCCAGCCGGGCTTTCCAGTACGCCAGTTGCCGCTCGCCCTCGCCTTGCGCCAGCCATTGGCGCTGCCAACTGCCGTAGTCGGCGTATTGGGTGGGCAGCGGCGCGAGTTCGGCGCGCTGGCCTTGGGATGCCGCAGCGTACAGGCGCGAGAATTCGTCGATCAGCACGTTCAGCGACCAGCCGTCGGCGATGATGTGATGCAGCGTCACCAGAAGCTGATGATCTTCGTCGTCGAGACGTACGAGTGTCACCCACAGCAGTGGGCCTTTTTCCAGATCGAACTGGGTGCGCGCCTCGTCCTCGCGGATCTGTTGCGCGCGGGCTTCACGTTCGTGCGCCGGCAGGTCGCTGATGTCGATCAGTTGCAGGTTGAATTCAGGTGCGGCGTCGACTTGTTGCAGCGCTACGCCGTCGCGCTCGAAGAAGCGCGTGCGCAGCGATTCGTGGCGTTCGATCAGTTGCTGGAAGCTGGCGCGCAGCGCATCTTCGTCCAGTTCGCCACGCAGACGCAGGGCGCCGGGGATGTTGTAGGCGCTGCTGTGCGGGTCGAGTTGCCAGGTGATCCAAAGTCGGTTTTGCGCCAGCGATTGCGGCAGTGCTTCGCTGCGCGACAAGGCGTTGATTGCGTCTTGGGCGTTACCGCCATCCTGTTGCTGCTGCGCCACGGCAGCGGCGAATGCCGACAGGGTCGGTGCTTCGAACAACAGGCGCAGGTTCAGCTCCAGGCCCAGTTCTTCGCGCACCTTGGCGATCACCTGAGTTGCCGCAATCGAGTTGCCGCCGAGCAGGAAGAAATGATCGTCGGCGTTGACCTGTTTGAGGTTGAGTTGCTCGGCCCAGATCTTGCCAATCAGCGCTTCCAGCTCGGAAGCTGCCAGGGTCGGCTCGGTACTTTGCAGCTCGGCGGAGGGGAACACCGCGTAGCTGTCGAGGCTGCCATCGGCCAGACGATTGCGGCACGCCGAGCGTTGCAGCTTGCCGCTGGACGTCTTCGACAGCGCGCCCGGGTTGAGCAGCACCACCACGTTCGGCGCCTCTTGATAGGCCTCGGCCACCGCTTGGCGAATAGCTTTGATCAGCGCTTCGGGCGGCAGGATTTTCTGCACGCTGCGGCTGATTTCTGCGGCGATGCCAATGCCTTCTTCACCGCCTTGAGTGACCGCGAATGCCGCGACGCGACCTTTGCGCACCACCTCCACTTCGTTCTCGACGGTCTTCTCGATGTCCTGCGGATAGAGGTTGTGGCCACGCACGATCAGCATGTCTTTCAGGCGCCCGGTGATGAACAGTTCACCGTCGCGGATGAAGCCCAGATCGCCAGTGCGCAGCCAGGTGCGACCGGCGTGCTGGACAAAGGTCTTGGCGCTGGCCTCGGGGTTGCGCCAGTAGCCGTGAGCGATGCTCGGCCCGGCGGCCCAGACTTCACCGACCGCATTGTCATTGAGTTCTTGCAGGCTGCCCGGATCGACGATCAGCACCGCGTGCTCAGGCTGGCTGATGCCGCAACTCATGATCGGGCTGCCGTCACCCGGCTCGGCGCGATTTTGCGCCAGCGCCAGATCGTCGACACGCAGCGCAGGAATGCCCGTGCCGCGCGGTGTGCCGGCAACAAACAGGGTCGCCTCGGCCAGACCATAGGAGGCCATGAAGCTGTCTTCGCTGAAGCCGCACGGGGTGAACTTCTCGGCGAAGCGCTCAAGGGTATCGAGACGGATCGGTTCGGAGCCGGAATAGGCCACGCGCCAGCGGCTCAGGTCGAGGCGCTCCAGTGCTGATTCGCTGACCCGCTCGCTGCACAAACGATAGGCGAAATCCGGCCCGCCGCTGATGGTGCCGCCGTATTGGCTGATCGCTTCAAGCCAGCGCAACGGGCGACCAAGGAAGTACGCGGGTGACATCAGGATGCACGGTACGCCGCTGAAAATCGGCTGGAGTAATCCGCCGATCAGACCCATGTCGTGGTACAGCGGCAGCCAGCTGACGATCACATCGTCGGGGTTCACGTCGATGCCGAAACCGTGGCGGATCAGCAGCTCGTTGGCCACCAGATTACCGTGGCTGACCTGCACGCCTTTGGGCAGCGCGGTGGAGCCGGAGGTGTATTGCAGGAAGGCGATGTGGTCTTGCGGCAAAGTCGGTTCGACCCAGCGCTCGGCCAGGGCGTTGTCGAGGGTATCGACGCACAGCAACGGCGGCGCGCCATCGATTTGCTGCAAGGCATCGCGCAGGTCGGCGCTGGTCAGCAGCAGACGCGGTTCGGCGTCGGCAATGATAGACAGCAGGCGTTCCTGGTGATGCCGACGTGCGGATTCCGGCGGATAGGCCGGCACCGCGATCACCCCGGCGTACAGACAACCGAAAAACGCCGCGACGTAATCCGCGCCGCTGGGAAACAGCAGCACCGCGCGATCACCGAATTCAGCCTGGGCCTGCAACGCGGCAGCAATGGTCCGCGCGCGTTGATCCAGTTCGCGGTAACTGAGCACCACGCCCTGCTCCTCGGTTTCGGCGAGAAAGCGCAGGGCCAGGCGATCCGGCGTCTGTGCCGCACGGCGCTGGAGGGCTTGGACCAGAGTGCTGGGGAGTTCGAACGCGTCGGTCATGAGGTTTCCTGCCTGAATTCGGCTTGCTAAGTGGAATCGAGTTGCTGCGTCACGCCGGTCGAGGGCGTGCAGGGCGCGGTCTGTGCCGACCGCGCAAGGCATCGGAATGCTGTCTGGCCGGGGCTCGGTACCCGGAACCATTCACCAATGAGAACGGATGACGTCTTGAAATAATTAGTCGGCAGGCTGGATCGCCAACGGGGGCTGGGGTGTGGCGGTGTGTCGCAGTTCTCGATTCGCACCTTTAAGGAGCATTAGTTCTCTTTCTCAATTGACAATCATTATCATTCAACATAATTTGTCGCTCGATGTGTAGGACGGCCCCGTCCCCCGGCGTCCCACTAACCTATTGGCAGCAAGGTGATTTCCATGACGGAACAAGTATCCACAAGCAGGTGCGATTCACCGCTACTTCAGGCCTTCGTCGACAATCGACTGATTCTGGTGAAGATCGCAGCGCGCATTACCGGCTGCCGTTCGCGCGCCGAAGACGTGGTGCAGGATGCGTTCTTCCGCTTGCAGTCGGCCCCGCCGATCACGTCGTCGATCAAGGCGCAATTGAGTTATCTGTTCCAGATCGTGCGCAACCTCGCCATCGATCACTACCGCAAACAGGCGCTGGAACAGAAGTACTCAGGCCCGGAAGAGGAAGGGTTGAATGTGGTCATTCAGGGCGCTTCGCCGGAAACCTCGCATATCAACTTCTCGACGCTGGAACACATCGCCGACGCGCTGACCGAACTGCCCAGCCGCACCCGCTACGCCTTCGAGATGTACCGTCTGCACGGCGTGCCGCAAAAGGACATCGCCAAGGAACTCGGCGTCTCGCCAACCCTGGTCAATTTCATGATTCGCGATGCGCTGGTGCACTGCCGCAAGGTGTCGGGCAGTCGTGGGGGTGCGGCTTCGATGGGTCGTCGCTAAGCCCTGAATTCGGCGTCAAGCCATTCGCGAGCAAGCCCGCACCCACATTTGACCGGCGTACACAGGTCGATGTGGGAGCGGGCTTGCTCGCGAAGGCAGACTTGAAACCGCAATAGATCCCAGGCCTTGTCACTTCAGGCCAGCTTGCACCGATCAAAAAACCGCTCACGCCCCAGAATCATCAACGCCGCGCGCTTGTGCGGAAAGTCGAATTCCTTCTCGCAGTGGAAGCACTGATTCTGCATGTGGCCGATCATCTTCGCGTTGTCGGCACGCGGTTCGGCGACCACGCGCTGGGTACGCGGATCATCCAGAAACAGATAGTGCACCAGCGCCGACAACCAGCTCGCGACCTTGTGCGGGCCACGGTGATTCTCTTCCCCCACCAGCATGTGAATGCCACGGTCGTAATTGTCGACATCATAGAACGGCGCGATGCGATCTTCCTTGGCCCAGTAGGCCTCGAAATAGGCAAACGGCTGATCGTCGAAACAGCCGATCAACGTCAGCGTGTGCGGATCGGCGTCGAGCTTGCTCAGGTATTCGCGATGCTGCTCAAGACTGCCCTCCTCCTGCCAGAAACTGGCGACACGCGGACTGTTCTGCCAGCGATTGAACCGCGCCAGATCCTGCTCGATCTCCAGCGTGCGCAGGGAAATCCACGCCCCGAGGCGTGCATCGAAACGTCGATAGACTTCACCGCGCGGCTTGACCGGGCGCTGCGGATGGCGCTTGCCCTGGCTGATCACCATTTGTTGCGGGTAGCTGCCGCTCAGCGATGTACCGAGCCATGGCTGCGGCAATTGCCAGAACAGGGTGCGCTCGCAACGGTATTCGCCGGCCACTTCGGTGCTGACCAGCAAGCCGCTGAGCAAGGCTTCGGTGGGTGGCTGATCCAGCTGCCAGAGCAATTGCTGGCGCTCCGGCTCACGGGCGAACAACCAGTAACAGGCAGCCCACAACGCCAGGCCGGGCGGCAGGGCAAAACGCTCATCGAGCTGAATCGGGCCGGTGCCGTCACGATTCAGACGCAAGCGAACCAGCGGTTGCCCGTCCAGGCTCAGGCTCAGACGGCTTTCAGTAGCATCGGCTACCAGTTCACTGCCCGAAGGCAAGGCCAGGGCAGTCAGGTCATTCAGATTGGACATGGGTCGGGCTCACGATAATCGTCGACAGTTCAACGATGGGACGTGAGCCGCACGGGAAAATTTAGCCGGCGGGGTCAAATCAGTGTTGCGGTACCGGTACCAGAGCGATCTTGTATGGCTCGAAAATCTTCAGCATCTGCCCGTTGTCCCGCAGCTCCTGCAACAATTTGCCAAACGCCTCGCCGGTGATCGGCGCGGCCGGGCGCAGAATGGAGTAATGGTGATAAACCTGATCGATGCGCTGCGACACCAGCAACTTGTCGGCCACCTTTTCGTTGCGTTTCAGGTAGTCGAACAGGTAAGAGCGCGTGACCAAGGCGATGTCGGCGCGCCCGCGCAGCACCATCAACAGGTTGCTGTCATGGGAATAGGTCAACGTGGCCTTGAACGTATCCGCGAGAAATTTGGGGTCGGCGTTGAAATTGGCGAACTCGTAGTGATAACCGCTGTACAGCGCCAGCCGCTTGCCCTTGAGGTCCGAGAAGTAATCCTGCTGCCGACCCTCCTCGCGTTGCGCGACGAAAATCTCGGCATCTTCCAGACCCATATCGACCGTGGTGTGTGGAATGTCCTTCCAGCCCCACTCCGGGTTTTCGAAAATCGCCATGTCGGTGCGCCCTTCCTTCAAGTCACCGAAACGCCGGGGAATCGAGGTCGGTACCAGGACAAACTGATACTCCTTCTGCAACGCATTCAGCGCTTCGACCAATTCCGGCAGCAGACCGGTGTCGGCACCGTTTTCCGGGCGGATGGTGTAAGGCGGAAAGTGCGCGGCGCCCACTCGAACCAGTTGCGCCGCCTGCGCAGGCAGCCCTGAAAATGCCGTCAGCGCGACGAGTACCAGCCCCGTGGCCGTCCGAATTGGCGAAGACTTCAAAACACCCCACTCCCCGAAAAAATACCGATCAATGCATTCAAGCTAGGCGGTTTCGCCCAGTTAGCCAGTTTCCTGACCTGTTGAAACGTGGGTTAACGCTCTTCGAGCACCAGAATCAGCGCTTCATCGGCCAACTGATCGAGGCTCAGGCTGCCGCCGGCACGAAACCAGGTGGTGGTCCAGGACAGCGCGCCAGTGAGAAAACGTCGGGTAATGAATACATCGCCACGGATAAACCCCGCCTCCTTGGCTTCGCCCAGCACCTGCAACCAGAGGTCTTCATAGACATCGCGCAGGGCCAGCACCCGGGCCTGACCTTCTTCGGACAGCGAACGCCATTCATAGACCAGCACCGCCATGGCTTCGCCGCTGCCGCCCATGATCGACTGCAACTCGCAGCGAATCAGCGCCAGCACCCGCTCGCGCACGTTACTGGCTTCGGCCAACGCGGCGCGCATCAGCGCGGTGTTGTAGCGGATGGTTTCTTCCATCACCGCCCGGAGGATTTCATCCTTGCTCTTGAAGTGATGAAAAATGCTCCCGGACTGGATCCCCACCGCCCCCGCCAGGTCACGCACCGTGGTGCGCTCGTAGCCTTTGTTGCGGAACAGGTGAGCGGCCACTTGCAGCAGTTTGCCGCGGGCGCTGTCGGGGTCAGTCAACTGGCCCTGGTCGACCAGTTCGCGCATGACCCTCAGGGCTTTTTGCTCGTCCACCCGTTCTCTCCTACAGTCGATCAGTCTGTTGCCCCCTGAACACGCAGGGTTGCGCGCAATTTAAGCCGCGGGCCGCAACCAAGCAAGCGCTTGGGCAGAAGATATTTCAGTGGTTTACAAACCAAGCGCTTGCTTGGTAGCCTCCAGACACTTCTGTCGCAGGTTCCTGAGTCGGAGATAAAAATGCCCACCACCGTTCGGATCGGATGCGCCAGCGCATTCTGGGGTGACACCAGTACCGCCGCCGCACAACTTGTGGCCGGCGGGCAGCTGGATTATCTGGTGTTCGATTACTTGGCCGAAATCACCCTGTCGATCATGGCCGGCGCGCGCATGAAGGACCCGCAGGCAGGGTTCGCCGGGGACTTCGTTGAGGTGCTCGCGCCGCTGCTGCCGCAACTGGCTGAACAGAAAATTCGCGTGATCAGCAACGCCGGCGGGATCAATCCGAAAGCCTGTGCCGCCGCCCTGCAGGCTGCCTGCGACAAGGCCGGGGTCAGTCTGAAAATCGCCGTGCTGCTCGGCGATGACCTGCAACCGCAATTCAAGCAACTTGCCGCCCAAGGCATCCACGAAATGTTCAACGGCACGCCGCTGCCGCCGATGTGCGTATCGACCAACGCCTACCTCGGCGCACCGGGCATCGTCGAAGCCCTGCGCCTGGGCGCCGACATCGTCATCACCGGGCGTGTGGTCGACAGCGCGGTGGTCAGTGCGGCGCTGGTGCATGAGTTCGGCTGGGCGTGGCACGACTACGACAAACTGGCCCAGGCCGCGCTCGCCGGGCACATCATCGAATGCGGCGCGCAATGCACCGGGGGCAATTTCACCGACTGGCGCGACGTGCCGGACTACGAACACATCGGTTTTCCCATCGTTGAAGTCAGTGCCGACGGCCAGTTCATCGTGAGCAAACCCGAAGGCTCCGGCGGATTGGTGACGCCGCTGACCGTTGGCGAGCAGATGCTCTATGAAATCGGTGATCCGCAGGCCTATCTGTTGCCGGATGTAGTCTGCGATTTCACTCAAGTGAAACTGCAGCAACAGGGCAAAAACGCCGTGCACGTCCACGGAGCCAAAGGCCTGCCGCCCAGCGATAAATACAAGGTCAGCGCGACCTGGCCGGACGGATTCCGCTGCACAGCCAGTTGCCTGATCGCCGGCATCGATGCGGTGGACAAGGCGCGCCGCGTCAGTCAGGCAATCATCGACAAGACTGCAGAAATGTTCAGCCAGCGCGGCTGGCCACCCTACAGCGAAGTCAACATTGAACTGCTCGGCAGCGAAGCCACATACGGCCCTCACGGCCAGCGTCGTGACAGCCGCGAGGTGGTGATCAAACTTGCGGTGCGCCATCCACTGAAACCGGCGCTGATCCTGTTCTCCCGGGAAATCGCCCAGGCTGCCACCGGCATGGCACCGGGACTGACCGGCATCGTCGGCGGACGGCCGACGGTGTATCCGCTGATCCGTCTGTTCTCGTTCCTGATCGATAAAACCGCCTGCACCCTGCACATCGACATGGCCGGTGAACAGCATCCCTGCGCCCTCCCCGCGCAAATGCCGCTCGACAGCCATGACCTGCCAACCCCCGACCAGCTACCCAAACCCCAAGGCCGCGCCGACGCCAGTGTGCCGTTGGTGAAACTGGCGGTGGCGCGCTCCGGTGACAAGGGCAACCACAGCAACATCGGTGTCCTGCCGCGTCGACCGGAATACCTGCCATGGATCGCCGAAGCGCTGACGCCAGCGGTGATCGTCGACTGGATGCGCCATGTGCTCGACCCGATTCACGGCCGGGTCGAACGCTGGTACCTGCCCGGCACCCACAGCCTGAATTTTCTGCTGGAGAACGCGCTTGGCGGCGGTGGCGTGGCGAGTCTGCGCATCGATCCCCAGGGCAAGGCCTTCGCTCAGCAACTGCTGGAAATCCAGATCCCGGTGCCGCAGAGCATCGCCGAACAACTCGACTAGAGGTTGGGCTTCATGGCTTACGCATCGATTTTCAAAGCCGATCTGTTCAGCGGCCAGACCATCATCGTCACCGGTGGCGGCAGTGGCATCGGCCGTTGCACCGCGCATGAACTGGCGGCGCTCGGCGCCACTGTGCTGCTGGTCGGGCGCAAACCGGAGAAGCTGCAAAAGGTCGCCGCCGAAATCAGCGAAGACGGCGGCCGCGCCCATTGGCAGGCCTGCGATATCCGTGACGAAGACGCGGTGAAACAACTGGTCGCCGGGCTGATCGCCGAACACGGGCCGATCCACGGTCTGGTCAACAATGCCGGCGGCCAGTACCCGTCGCCACTGGCCGCGATCAATCAGAAAGGCTTTGAAACCGTATTGCGCACCAACCTGGTCGGCGGCTTCCTGATGGCCCGGGAAGTGTTCAACCAGTCGATGAGCAAACACGGCGGCAACATCGTCAACATGCTTGCCGACATGTGGGGCGGCATGCCCGGCATGGGCCACTCGGGCGCGGCACGTTCGGGGATGGACAACTTCACCAAAACCGCCGCGTTCGAGTGGGGGTACGCCGGGGTGCGGGTCAATGCGGTGGCGCCGGGCTGGATCGCGTCCAGCGGCATGGACACTTATGAAGGCGCTTTCAAAGCCGTGATCCCGACCCTGCGCGAACACGTGCCACTCAAACGCATCGGTACCGAATCGGAGGTCAGTGCGGCGATCGTTTTTCTGCTCAGCCCGGCGGCGGCGTTCATCAGCGGCAGCACCTTGAAAATCGATGGTGCGGCCAGTCTCGGCAGCCGCGCATGGCCGTTGCACAAGGCAAGCCACAGCGAGTCGTTCAACGGTTTCCATCGGGCGTACCTGCCCGACGTGCTCAAGGACAAGGAGTAAGCCATGCCGCAGATCCAGTCCCAACTCGATCCGCACAGTGAAGCTTTCGCGCGCAACTGCGCGGCGATGCTCACGGCCATCGAGCAAGTCCAGCAACTGGAACAGAACCTGCTGAACAAGGCTGCCGAAGCCAAGGGCAAATTCGACAAGCGCGGGCAACTGCTGCCCCGCGAACGCCTGAACCTGCTGCTCGACCCCGGCGCGCCGTTCCTCGAACTGGCGAGCCTGGCCGGCTACAAGCTGCACGACGACAAGGACGGCAGCGCTGCCGGTGGCGGCCTGATCGCCGGCATCGGTTACGTGTCCGGCATACGGGCGATGGTGGTGGCCAACAACAGCGCGATCAAGGGCGGCACGATCTCCCCCACCGGCCTGAAAAAATCCCTGCGGCTGCAACAGATCGCCCTGGAAAACAAACTGCCGGTGATCACTCTGGCAGAGAGCGGCGGCGCCAACCTCAATTATGCGGCGGAGATATTCGTCGAAGGCGCACGCAGTTTTGCCAATCAGGCGCGGATGTCGGCCATGGGGTTGCCGCAAATTACCGTGGTGCACGGCTCGGCGACGGCCGGTGGCGCCTATCAACCGGGGCTGTCGGATTACGTGGTGGTGGTGCGCGGCAAGGCCAAGCTGTTTCTCGCCGGACCGCCACTGCTCAAGGCCGCGACTGGCGAGGTCGCCACCGATGAAGAGCTGGGCGGCGCCGAGATGCACGCGCAGGTCGCCGGCACCGCCGAGTATCTGGCCGAGAACGATGCCGATGGCGTGCGCCTGGTCCGCGAGATCTTGCGCATGCTGCCGTGGAACGAGCAACTGCCGTGGCTGCCCGAGCCGCAATACAAGGCGCCGCTGTACCCGATCGACGAGCTGCTCGGGCTGATTCCCGACGACCCGAAGAAGCCCTACGACGTGCGCGAAATCGTTGCGCGGATTGCCGATGAATCGGAGTTTCTCGAATTCAAGGGCGAGTTCGATCAGCAAACCATCTGCGGCCAGTTGAAAATCCACGGCCGCGCCTGCGGCTTGATCGGCAACAACGGCCCGATCACCCCCGCCGGCGCGAGCAAGGCCGCGCAGTTCATTCAGCTGTGCGACCAGAGCCAGACGCCGCTGCTGTTTTTCCACAACACCACCGGTTTCATGGTCGGCACCGAGTCCGAGCAGCAAGGCGTGATCAAACACGGCTCGAAACTGATTCAAGCGGTGGCCAATGCGCGAGTGCCTAAACTGACGATTGTCGTCGGTGGCTCCTACGGTGCCGGCAACTATGCGATGTGCGGACGCGGTCTCGATCCACGTTTCATCTTCGCCTGGCCCAACAGCCGCACCGCGGTAATGGGCGGCGCGCAGGCCGGCAAGGTGTTGCGCATCGTCACCGAGGCCAAACAGCTCAAGGAAGGCCTGGTGCCGGATCCGAAAATGCTCGACATGCTCGAACAGGTCACCGCGCAGAAACTCGACAGCCAGTCCACCGCGCTCTACGGCAGCGCCAACCTGTGGGATGACGGCCTGATCGATCCGCGCGATACGCGCACCCTGCTCGGTTACCTGCTGGATATCTGCCACGAAGCCGACATCCGCACGTTGCAACCCAACAGCTTCGGCGTCAGCCGCTTCTGACTGCCACGGATCCCAAGGAGAACAATAAAAATGATCTTCACCCCGGAACACGAAGCACTGCGCCGCACCGTCCGCCAATTCGTCGAGCACGAAATCAACCCGCACGTCGATGAATGGGAAAAGGCCGGACGCTTTCCAATCCACGAGATTTTCCGCAGGGCCGGCGACCTCGGCCTGCTGGGGATTTCCAAGCCGGAAAAATTCGGCGGCATGGGCCTCGACTACAGCTATTCGATTGTCGCCGCCGAAGAGTTCGGCACTATCCACTGCGGCGGCATTCCGATGTCGATCGGCGTGCAGACCGACATGTGCACCCCGGCGCTGGCCCGTTTCGGCTCCGATGAATTACGCGACGAATTCCTCCGTCCGGCGATCACCGGCGAGCAGGTCGGTTGCATCGGCGTCTCGGAAGTCGGTGCCGGCTCCGACGTCGCCGGACTCAAGACCAGCGCGCGCAAGGACGGCGACGACTACGTGATCAACGGCAGCAAGATGTGGATCACCAACTCGCCCAGCGCCGACTTCATCTGCCTGCTGGCCAATACCTCGGACGACAAGCCGCACATCAACAAGTCGCTGATCATGGTGCCGATGAACACCCCGGGCATCAGCCTCAGCTCGCACCTGGACAAGCTCGGCATGCGCAGCTCGGAAACCGCCCAGGTGTTTTTCGATAACGTGCGTGTGCCGCAGCGCAACCGCATCGGCCACGAAGGCGCCGGGTTCATGATGCAGATGCTGCAGTTCCAGGAAGAACGCCTGTTCGGCGCGGCGAACATGATCAAGGGTCTGGAATATTGCGTCGACAGCACCATCGAGTACTGCAAGGAGCGCAAGACCTTCGGCAACGCGCTGATCGACAATCAGGTGATCCACTTCCGCCTCGCCGAACTGCAGACCGAAATCGAATGCCTGCGAGCGCTGGTCTATCAGGCCACCGAGCAATATGTGAAAGGTCAGGACGTCACGCGCCTCGCGTCGATGGCCAAACTCAAGGCCGGCCGTCTCGGCCGTGAAGTCAGCGACAGCTGCCTGCAATATTGGGGCGGCATGGGCTTCATGTGGGACAACCCGGTGGCCCGCGCCTATCGCGACGTGCGGCTGGTTTCGATCGGCGGCGGCGCCGACGAAATCATGCTGGGGATCATCTGCAAACTGATGGGCATCCTGCCGGGGAAAAAGAAATGAGCGCCCTGCCCGACTGCCAGACGCTGCTGCTGGAACAGCACGGCGGCGTGCTGCACATCACCCTCAATCGCCCCGACAGCCGCAATGCGATGAGCCTGCAGATGGTCGCCGAACTGCGCGCGGTATTGGCGGCGGTGCGCGATGACCGCGGGGTTCGCGCTCTGGTCCTCAGCGGTGCCGGTGGGCATTTCTGTGCGGGTGGCGACATCAAGGACATGGCCAATGCCCGTGCCCAGGGGGCCGACGCTTACCGCGAGTTGAACCGCGCCTTTGGAGCCCTGCTGCAAGAAGCTCAGGACGCACCACAAGTGCTGATCACCGTTTTACAGGGCGCAGTGCTCGGTGGTGGTTTCGGGCTGGCATGTGTCAGCGATATCGCCATGGCCGATCATCAGGCGCAGTTCGGCCTGCCGGAAACCAGCCTCGGTCTGCTGCCGGCACAGATTGCGCCGTTCGTGGTGCAGCGCATCGGCCTGACCGAAACCCGCCGCCTGGCACTGACCGCCGCACGTTTCGACGGTCATCAGGCGCGGCGGCTGGGGCTGGTGCATTTCGTCGAGCAGGATCCGCAGGCACTGGCAGAACGACTCGACGAAGTGCTCGACCATGTTTTGTGCTGCGCACCCGAAGCGAATGCGGCGACCAAAAAACTGCTGCTCGCCAGTGCCGGGCAGCCTTCGAGTGAATTGCTGGATGAAGCGGCGCGGTGGTTCAGCGAAGCGGTGACCGGGGCCGAAGGGATCGAGGGCACCATAGCTTTCGTGCAAAAACGTAAACCTGGGTGGGCCCCTTAAAAGCTTCGCGAGCAAGCCCGCTCCCACAGACGGAACGCATTCCAAATGTGGGAGCGGGCTTGCT
>NZ_JASCPO010000091.1:0-23198 GCF_029960145.1 Pseudomonas sp. PS01299
GCGGTGTATCAGTCACCTTAAATGTTGAATGACAGATCGCATTCGCGAGCAAGCCCGCTCCCACAGGGGGTTGGGGTTTATTCCTGGATAACGTCAGCACCCTTCGGGATGTCGAACTTGAACTTCGACGCCGACACCGCTTCGTTGGCCTTGACCCCGGTGAACAGGATGTTGGTGCGCTGACCAACGCTGTCGATCAGTTGCATGTCATTGACCAGGCCGTTGCGGAACGACAGGCGCAGGCTGTCAAACAGGGTGTCCTTGGTCTTCGGCTTGAGGGTGAAGTCGATCACGCCACCTGCCTCTTTCGCGCTGATGTCAAAGCTCTGGCTGATCTTCGACACGTCACCGGACAGCAGCAGCGCCGGGGTCTGGGTCAGACGCTCGTCGAGCTTCTTGATGGTTGCCTGCTCCAGATCCGGGTCCCACAGGGTGACCTTCTTGCCGTCGGAGACCATGGTCTGCTCGTTTGGCGCTTCGGTGTGCCAGTAGAACAGGCCCGGACGCTGCAGAACCATATCACCGCGAGTTTCCTGCAACTGCGTGCCGCTGCCGTCGAGGGTCAGCTGCGAGAAGTTCGCGGTCAGGGTTTTCGATGTTTCCAGCAATTGGGTCAGACGCGCCACGTCCTTGTCGTCGGCGTGGGCCGTGAACGTGGTCAGCGCCAGTACTGGCAACAGCATGCGGATAAGACGCATGGGAGTCCTCTTGAATACTCGTTGGGAGAGCGGCGGCACATCATTGTCCCGCCCTTTGCTTTTGCAATCAGTCGCGAACCGGGCCCGGGGCCAGAACTTCACGCGAACCGTTGGTGTTCATTGAGGTGACGACCCCGGCCATTTCCATGGCTTCGATCATGCGCGCAGCGCGGTTGTAACCAATCTTCAGCTTGCGCTGTACCGCGGAAATCGACGCCCGGCGGCTTTCCAGGACGAACTGTACGGCTTCGTCATACAGCGCGTCGGCTTCCGGATCATCACCGTCACCGCCACCGCTGCTGCCTTCGAAACCGCTGCCCGCCTCTTCGACACCGTTGAGGATGTCATCGTTGTATTCCGGTGCGCCACGCAGTTTCCAGGCTTCGACCACGCGGTGTACTTCATCGTCGGAAACGAACGCGCCGTGTACCCGGATCGGCAGGCTGGTGCCCGGGGGCATGTAGAGCATGTCACCGTGACCGAGCAGTTGTTCGGCGCCACCCTGGTCAATGATGGTCCGCGAGTCGATCTTGCTCGACACCTGGAACGCCATACGCGTCGGAATGTTGGCCTTGATCAGACCGGTGATCACGTCCACCGAAGGTCGCTGGGTCGCGAGGATCAGGTGAATACCGGCGGCACGCGCCTTCTGCGCGATACGCGCAATCAATTCTTCAACCTTCTTGCCGACGATCATCATCATGTCGGCGAATTCGTCGACCACCACGACGATGGTCGGCAGCTTCTGCAGCAGCGGCGCTTCGTCGTGAATGCTTTCGCGCTTGTACAACGGATCGCTCAACGGCTCGCCGGCATCCTGCGCTTCCTTGACCTTGGCGTTGAAGCCGGACAGGTTACGCACGCCCATCTTCGCCATCAGCTTGTAGCGACGTTCCATCTCGGCAACGCTCCAGCGCAGGGCGTTGGCAGCGTCTTTCATGTCGGTCACTACCGGACACAGCAGGTGCGGAATGCCTTCGTAGATCGACAGCTCGAGCATTTTCGGGTCGATCATGATCAGTTTGGCGTCGTCCGGCCCGGATTTGAACAGGATCGACAGGATCATCGCGTTCACGCCCACCGACTTACCGGAACCAGTGGTACCGGCGACCAGCAGGTGCGGCATCTTCGCCAGGTCGGTGATGACCGGTTTGCCGCCGATGTCGTGGCCCAGGGCCAGGGTGACCGGCGACTTGAAGTTGTCGTACTCGGGGGTCGACAGCACTTCGGAGAAACGCACGATCTGCCGGTCTTCGTTGGGGATCTCGATACCGACCGTGGTCTTGCCCGGAATCACCTCGACCACCCGCACACTGGTCACGGCCAGCGAACGTGCAAGGTCTTTCGCCAGGTTGGCGATGCGGCTGACTTTGACGCCGGCTGCAGGCTGGATTTCGTAACGGGTAATCACCGGGCCCGGGTGGATCGAGTCCACGGTGACTTCGACGCCGAACTCCTTGAGCTTGATCTCCAGCAAGTGGCCGACCGCTGCCAGGGATTCCGGCGAATAATTGAGTTGTTTCTTTTCCGCAGGATCGAGGATCGAGATCGGCGGCAAGGTGCCTTCCACGGCGCTGTCGACGAACAACGGCACCTGCTTCTCTTTCTGCACTCGCTTGCTTGGCTCCGGCGCCTTGGCCGGGGCCGGGGCGATGACCGGCGGTACCTGCTTCTCGCGATCGGACATGTGCTTGCTCAGGGCCTGCTCGCGCTCGATCAGGCGCTCCTTGACCTTGGCCTGTTCACGCTTGTCGGTAACGGTCGGCGCCACCACGTCGTGGACGCGATCATCGACTTCACGCAGTTGCGCAACCAGTTGCTTACGCTCGGTACGCGCCGACCACCAGCGGTTGATCGCGCCCTGGAACAGTTCGAACAGGTCGAGGGTGATCTTGCCGGTGACGTCCATCACCTTGAACCACGACAGGTCGGTGAACACCGTCAGGCCAAACAGGAACAGCGCAATGAACAACAGCGTGCTGCCCTGGATATTCAGCGCGTTACGCGCCAGATCACCGAGACTTTCGCCCAGCGCCCCGCCCGCGCCCGCCGGCAGGCCGGTGGCCGCATGAAAATGGATATGCGCCAGCGCGGCGCCCGACAGCACCAGAAACACCAGACCAATCAGGCGCCAGGAGAACAGCCAGCCGCTCCACTGCCACGGCTCGTGGCGTTGACGGAAGATCTGATACGCCTTGACCGCCAGCAGCAGCGGGAAGATGTACGCGAAGTAACCCAGCACCATGAACAGGATGTCGGCGCTGTAAGAACCGGCGGGGCCGCCGAAATTCTGCACGTCGTCAATCTTGCTGTTGTGGCTCCAGCCCGGATCATCCTTGCCGTAGGTCAGCAAGGCCATCATCAGGAACAGGCACAAGGCACCGATGGCGATCAATGCACCTTCCTTGAGCCGGTAGTGCAATTGCTGGCGCCAGAGCGGAACGACTGTTTTTGGTGCTGCGGTGGATTTCTTCAAAACGCTTCTTTTCCTGCGCCCGGGGCGCGTCCATCTATTGAATGTCGATAAAAAACTGCCCAATCCAGGCAGGTAAAAAAGTGAACCGGCGCATCTGAGACTACTTTTAACACTGTGCCGCAGCTTTTATAAACACAGCCATAAACACAGCGCTCTACAAATATTCTGTAACAGCCCGGCATTGTACGGGTTTGTGCGGCTGATGCCATGCTTCAACCCATAGCTGAGCATAGCCATTGCCACAAATCCTGCGGTTCAATTTGAGCATGCATTGTCTTTTGTGACAAAGGCTTATGAGGTGCATTTGATGAACGCAGCGAAGCATTCACGCCTGATCATTCTCGGCTCCGGCCCTGCCGGTTACAGCGCCGCCGTTTACGCCGCCCGTGCCAACCTCAAACCGGTGGTGATTACCGGGCTGCAGGCCGGTGGTCAGCTCACCACCACCGTCGAAGTCGACAACTGGCCTGGCGACGTCGAAGGCCTGACCGGTCCGGCGCTGATGGAGCGCATGCAAAAACACGCCGAGCGCTTTGCCACAGAGATCGTTTACGACCACATCCACACCGCCAAGTTGCAGCAGCGCCCGTTCGAACTCATTGGCGACAGCGGCACTTACACCTGCGACGCGTTGATCATCGCCACCGGCGCCTCGGCGCAGTATCTGGGTCTACCTTCGGAAGAAGCGTTCGCCGGCAAAGGGGTTTCGGCGTGCGCGACCTGTGACGGCTTCTTCTATCGCAATCAGGTGGTCGCCGTGGTGGGCGGCGGCAATACCGCTGTCGAGGAGGCGCTGTACCTGTCGAACATCGCCAAAGAGGTGCATTTGATCCATCGCCGCGACAAATTGCGCTCGGAGAAAATCCTTCAGGACAAACTGTTCGAAAAAGCCGCCAACGGCAACGTTCGCCTGCATTGGAACCAGAATCTGGACGAAGTGCTGGGCGATGCCAGCGGCGTGACCGGTGCGCGCCTGCGTGACAGCCACAGCGGGCAGACCCGCGAACTGACACTGGCCGGCGTGTTCATCGCCATCGGCCACAAACCCAACACCGACCTGTTTCAGGGTCAGTTGCCAATGCGCGACGGCTACCTGCTGGTCAAGGGCGGCAGCGACGGCGACGCCACCTCCACGGAGATCCCCGGCGTCTTCGCTGCCGGCGATGTGGCCGACCACGTCTACCGCCAGGCCGTGACCTCGGCCGGCGCCGGCTGCATGGCGGCACTGGACGCGGAGAAGTATCTGGACGACATTCCTGTCATTTAACGGCACACTTTATCGCGGGCCTGATGCCCGCACTGCCCTCCCCTTCTGCAAGCCTGGACGCCATGCTGACTTGGTTACAACGCAATTCCCTGACCTTCCCGCCCCTGGAAAAGGCCATGCGCGATCCCAATGGATTGCTGGCTGCCGGTGGCGATCTGTCCGCCGATCGGCTGGTGCAGGCTTACCGGCACGGCTGTTTTCCGTGGTTCTCCGAAGGCCAGCCGATCCTCTGGTGGTCGCCGGACCCACGCACCGTGCTGTTTCCCGACGAACTGCATGTCTCGCGCAGCCTCGGCAAACTGCTGCGCAAACAACGCTACCAGGTGACCTTCGATCAGGATTTCGACGCAGTGATTCGCGCCTGCGCCGCGCCACGGGACTACGCCGACGGCACCTGGATCACCGAAGCGATGCAGGACGCCTACCTCGAACTGCACCGCCGCGGCTTCGCCCACTCGGTAGAGGTCTGGGATCAAGGCCAACTGGTCGGCGGCCTGTATGGCCTGGCGATGGGTCAGCTGTTTTTCGGCGAATCGATGTTCAGCCGCGCCGACAACGCCTCCAAATTCGGCTTTGCCATGCTGGTGCAGCATTTGAAAGACGCTGGATTCGTTCTGATTGACTGCCAGATGCCGACCGATCATCTGCACAGCCTCGGCGCCCGCGCGATCCCCCGCCACGAATTCGCCGACTATCTGGCTCGCCACCTGGATCAACCGAGTCGTGCCACCTGGGTTTGCTGAGCGACTTTTGCGCGCGTGGCTTACACTTAATTCACCAGCTTATCCCGAGGGTTGATCATGACCGAGTTGGCGCGCTTGAAGTTCTATGCCACTCAGCCTCATTCCTGCAGTTATCTGCCCGAGGAGCAGGCGACGACGCTGTTTCTCGATCCGAGTCAGCCCATGGATGTGCACGTCTACGCAGACCTGTCGGAAATGGGTTTTCGTCGCAGCGGCGATCATCTGTATCGGCCCCATTGCCAGAATTGCAATGCGTGCGTGCCTGCACGCATCCCGGTGGCGCAGTTCCTGCCCAACCGCCAGCAGAAACGCATTTTCAAACGCAATGCCGATCTGCAGGTACGCCCGGTAAAACCGCACTTCAGCGAAGAATATTTCGATCTGTATCAGCGCTATATCGAGCAGCGCCATGCCGACGGCGATATGTACCCGCCGAGCCGGGACCAGTTCTCGACCTTTCTGGTGCGCGATCTGCCCTTCTCGCGCTTTTATGAATTTCGTCTCGACGGACGGTTACTCGCCGTCGCGGTGACCGATCTGCTGCCCAATGGCTTGTCAGCGGTCTATACCTTCTACGAACCTGACGAAGAGCGCCGCAGCCTGGGTCGTTTCGCAATCCTGTGGCAAATCACCGAAAGCCAACGCCTGGGGCTAGAGGCGGTGTATCTCGGTTACTGGATCAAGAACTGCAAAAAGATGAACTACAAGACCCAGTATCGCCCCATTGAATTGCTGATTAATCAGCGCTGGGTGATTCTTAACTGATCGCAAGCCGTAAACCCCTTGGCTTAAACCCCCTTTTTCGGGCACAATGCACGCCGCTTTTGCCTGGCGCAGTTGCACCGGGCCATTCATTGGACACCGAGGGCTTTACTGCATGTCGAAAGAAGACAGCTTCGAAATGGAAGGCACTGTCGTCGACACCCTGCCCAACACCATGTTTCGTGTGGAGTTGGAAAATGGGCACGTCGTAACCGCGCATATCTCCGGCAAGATGCGCAAGAACTACATTCGTATTCTTACCGGTGACAAAGTGCGCGTCGAGCTGACGCCCTATGACTTGAGCAAAGGGCGCATTACTTACCGCGCTCGTTAATCAAGTCAATACAAGACGCCCGGCTTTGCCGGGCGTTTTTGTTTGTCTGCGATTTGGGTTTGGGTTTGGGTTTGGGTTTGGGTTTGGGTTTGGGTTTGTGAGCATATCCGTTGCTGCGGTGGTTGCTGATTACGGTTCCGCCCTTACGGCGGGTCACTTTTTCCAAACGCCGAAAAAGTAACCAAAAAGGCTACCCCCGGCGTACGGCACTTCGCTGAGGCTCAGTGTTCCCTCGCTACGGTGCCCATCAGGGGGCATCGCCTCCGGTTTGCTTCGCTGCACCTCCTCTCGATGGATGCGGCTTCGCCGCATGGCGCTGCGCGCCCACCCCCCTGATGGACACCTACGCTCGGCCTGCCGAAGGGGTTGAAGATCAAAAGCCACATCAAAAGCCACATCAAAAGCCAAAGCCAAAGCAGATCAAAAGATCACAGCCTTCGGCAGTTCCTACATGGGATTGGGTGTTTTCATTTGGAGTTTGGTCGGCTGGCAGGCCGCCTTCGCGAGCAAGCCCGCTCCCACAGTGGATTGGGGTAGGCAGTTGGAGATTGGTAGGCTGGTCGGCCGCCATCGCTGGCAGGCCAGCTCCCACATTTGGAATGAGTGTATTCAGTTAGAGATCGGTCGGCTCGTAGGCCGCCATCACCAGCAGGCTGGCTCCTACAGTTCAGAGTGCGTGCACCCCATGCGGCGAAGCCGCCCCACTCAACACGATGAGCGTTAGCTCGAGTACCGCTTTTGATCTCAGGGCCCGTCGGCAGGCTGAGTGGAGGGATTTATCCGGGGGTGGGAGCGCAGCGACCGTTTGGCGCAGCCAAACACAGCGAGAGGAGGTGCAGCGAAGCAAACCGTAGGCGCTGCCCCCGGATGAATCCCGGAGCGAAGGAACCCGAGCCTAGGCGAGGGCCGAACGTCAGGGCATAGACCTTTTGGTTACTTTTGGGGCGTTTGCCAAAAGTGACCCGCCGTCAGGGCGGAACCCTAGGCGGCCGTTACCGCAGCAACGGATATACACCCAAAAAAATCAGACAACAAAAAAGGCGCCCGAAGGCGCCTTTCGCTTTACAACAGACCAACAACCGTCAGGCCATCTCCGCCGTAGTTTCGAAGTCAAACGTCAACTCACCATCCTTGATGTCGATGTGCACTACACCGCCATGCTCGGCCAGTTCGCCAAACAGAATCTCCTCCGCCAGCGGACGCTTGATCTTGTCCTGGATCAGACGCGCCATCGGACGTGCGCCCATCGCCGAGTCATAACCACCGGCCGCCAGCCAACTGCGCGCCGCATCGGTAACCTCCAGCAACACACGCTTGTCTTCCAGCTGCGCCTGCAGTTCGGTAAGGAACTTGTCCACCACGCTTTTGATGACCTCATGGCTGAGGCGACCAAACTGGATAATGGTGTCCAGACGGTTACGGAATTCCGGCGTGAAGCTCTTCTTGATCACTTCCATCGCATCAGACGAGTGGTCCTGATGGGTGAAACCGATCGAAGCACGCGCCGCGGTTTCGGCACCGGCGTTGGTGGTCATGATCACGATCACGTTGCGGAAATCCGCCTTGCGCCCGTTGTTGTCGGTGAGCGTGCCGTGGTCCATCACCTGCAGCAGCAGGTTGAAGACTTCCGGATGCGCCTTCTCGATTTCATCGAGCAGCAATACGCAGTGCGGTTGCTTGGTGATCGCTTCGGTCAACAGACCGCCCTGATCAAAGCCGACATAGCCCGGAGGCGCACCGATCAGACGCGATACGGTGTGGCGCTCCATGTACTCGGACATGTCGAAGCGCACCAGTTCGATACCCAACGCCTTGGCCAGTTGCCGCGCGGCCTCGGTTTTACCGACACCGGTAGGACCTGCGAACAGGAACGAGCCGACTGGCTTGTCAGGCGACTTGAGGCCGGCACGGGACAGTTTGATCGCGGTCGACAGCGAATCGATCGCCGCATCCTGACCAAACACCGTCAGCTTCAGGTCGCGCTCCAGGTTACGCAGCAGTTCCTTGTCGGAGCTGGTGACGTGTTTCGGCGGAATCCGCGCGATTTTCGCCACAATGTCTTCAACCTGCGGCACTTCGATACGTTTGACGCGCATCTCGACCGGTTGCAGGCGCTGGTAGGCACCTGCCTCGTCGATCACGTCGATGGCCTTGTCCGGCATATGCCGGTCATTGATGTAGCGCGATGCCAGCTCGGCAGCGGCGCGCAACGACTCATCGCTGTATTCGATGTTGTGGTGCTGTTCGAAGCGCCCTTTCAGGCCGCGCAGGATACCGATGGTGTCTTCCACCGACGGCTCGACAACATCGACCTTCTGGAAGCGTCGTGCCAGCGCACGATCCTTCTCGAAGATGCCGCGAAATTCCTGGAACGTGGTCGAGCCGATGCAGCGAATGTCGCCAGACGACAGCAGCGGCTTGAGCAGGTTCGAGGCATCCATTACGCCACCGGACGCAGCGCCCGCACCGATGATGGTGTGGATCTCGTCGATGAACAGGATCGCCTGCGGACGTTTTTTCAGTTCATTGAGCAGCGCCTTGAAGCGCTTCTCGAAATCACCGCGATACTTGGTGCCTGCGAGCAGTGCACCGAGGTCGAGCGAATAGACGACGCTGTTGGCCAGCAGATCCGGCACCTGGTTGTCGACAATGCGCTTGGCCAGGCCTTCGGCAATCGCGGTTTTACCCACACCTGCCTCGCCGACCAGCAACGGATTGTTCTTGCGCCGACGCGCGAGAATCTGCGCGACACGCTCGACTTCCATCTCGCGGCCGACCAGCGGGTCGATCCGACCCTGGCGCGCGAGTTCGTTGAGATTGCTGGCATAAGCATCCAGCGGATTGCCTGAAGAAGAAGACTCACCGCCCTCGTCGTCCTGCATATCTTGTTCACCTTCAGAGTGATCGCCGTGCCCTGGCACTTTGGAAATGCCGTGGGCGATGTAATTGACGACATCAATGCGCGCAACGCTCTGCTGTTTCAGCAGGAATACGGCCTGACTCTCTTGCTCACTGAAGATTGCAACCAGCACGTTGGCGCCGGTTACTTCGCGTTTGCCCGAGCTCTGCACATGAAAGACAGCACGTTGCAGTACACGCTGGAAGCCCAGGGTTGGCTGGGTTTCGCGATCTTCGTCGTGGACGGGGATCAATGGCGTGGTGGAGTCGATGAACTCCTGCAGGTCGTGCTTGAGTTTGTCGAGGTTTGCGCCGCAGGCACGCAATACGGTGGCGGCAGCCTCATTGTCCAATAGGGCCAGCAGCAGGTGTTCGACGGTCATGAATTCATGACGCTTCGAACGAGCCTCCTTGAAGGCAAGATTGAGGGTGACTTCGAGCTCGCGGTTTAACATAGCTTCACCTCATACCCAAGTGGTCGGCGATTAACCGTCCTTCTCGATTTCACAGAGTAGCGGATGCTGGCTTTCCCTGGCGTACTGGTTGACCTGCATGGCCTTTGTCTCGGCGATGTCGCGGGTAAACACTCCACATACTGCCCGTCCTTCTGTGTGAACGGCCAGCATGACCTTGGTCGCCAGCTCGCGATTCAGGTTAAAAAACACCTCGAGCACTTCGACGACGAAATCCATCGGTGTGTAGTCATCATTGAACAAAACCACCTTGTACATCGGCGGCGCCTGTAACGCAGGCTTTGCTTCCTGAACAGCAACGCCTGCCGAATCGTCGTCGTGCTCCTGTGGATGATCCTTTTGGAGAAGCGGGCGATCCTGATTGAATGTTAGTCGAATCTGGCTGATTGCATGCATGGAAAGAAAGGTTCGTCAGTTGTGCAAATACAGTGGTGGGGGCGGCTGTACACCTTTTCAACTCCGACTGCCCGGTCACCTTGACTATCGGGAAAACGGTGTTACAACCAATAGAGCCCACAGTGGGTAAAAAAGATCCGCGGAGTCAATCCTTTTAACGGATTAGATTGCGGATGTCCTGGATGATACTCCAGCGATGGAGTCTGTTGCAGAGGGATTTGAGCATGGCTGTCGGCAAGGTCAAGTGGTTCAACAATGCCAAGGGATTCGGCTTCATCAACACCGATGCCCGGGAAGGACGTGACGAGGACGGCAAAGAGGTCGATTTCTTTGCCCACTACTCGGCCATTGAGATGGACGGGTATAAAACTCTCAAGGCCGGGCAGATCGTCAGTTTCGACATCGTCCAGGGGCCCAAAGGCCTGCACGCGGTAAAGATCAAAGCGGCAACCGTGGCAGGCGAAGCGGCTATGCATGCCCCTCATACAGAAACGGTATCAGGCTGACTCAACCGTCACCCAGTCATGAAAAAACCGCCCGAAGGCGGTTTTTTTGTACCTGCACGATTTACATGTGCTTGATGATCGCCTCACCAAAGCCCGAAGAAGACACCAGCGTGGCGCCTTCCATCAGACGTTCGAAGTCATAGGTCACAGTCTTGGCCTTGATGGCGCCGTTCGTGCCCTTGATGATCAGGTCAGCTGCTTCGGTCCAGCCCAGATGACGCAACATCATCTCGGCCGACAGAATCACCGAACCCGGGTTGACCTGGTCCTTGCCGGCGTACTTCGGCGCGGTACCGTGGGTCGCCTCGAACATGGCCACGGTGTCGGACAGGTTGGCGCCCGGCGCGATACCGATACCGCCCACTTCCGCCGCCAGGGCGTCGGAGAGGTAGTCACCGTTGAGGTTCAGCGTGGCGATTACGTCGTACTCGGCTGGACGCAGCAGGATCTGCTGAAGCATGGCGTCGGCGATGGCGTCCTTGACGATGACTTCACGGCCGGTTTTCGGGTTCTTGAATTTCATCCATGGGCCGCCATCGAGCAGCTCGGCGCCGAATTCTTCCTTCGCCACCTCGTAGCCCCAGTCCTTGAAGGCACCTTCGGTGAATTTCATGATGTTGCCCTTGTGCACGATGGTCAGCGACTTGCGGTCGTTGTCCACCACGTATTGCAGGGCCTTGCGCACCAGACGTTTGGTGCCTTCCTTGGAAACAGGCTTGATGCCGATACCGCAATCCTGGTCGAAACGGATCTTGGTGACGCCCATTTCTTCTTTCAGAAACTTGATGACCTTGGTGGCCTCAGGGGAGCCGGCCTTCCATTCGATACCGGCATAAATGTCTTCGGAGTTCTCGCGGAAGATCACCATGTCGACGTCGCCGGGCTTTTTCACCGGGCTCGGCACACCTTCGAACCACACCACGGGACGCAGGCAGACATAAAGGTCGAGTTGCTGGCGCAGGGCGACATTGAGGGAGCGGATGCCACCACCGACCGGGGTGGTCAGCGGGCCCTTGATGGAGACCACGTAATCCTTGACGGCGTCCAGGGTTTCCTGGGGCAGCCAGGTGTCCTGGTCATAGACTTGAGTCGCTTTTTCGCCAGCATAAACCTCCATCCAGGAAATCTTGCGCTTGCCCCCGTAGGCCTTGGCCACGGCAGCATCAACCACTTTGATCATCACCGGGCTGACGTCGACGCCAATGCCGTCACCTTCGATGAAGGGGATGATCGGGTTATCAGGAACATTGAGAGAATGGTCTGCATTGACGGTGATTTTGTCGCCGACGGCTGGAACCTGAATCTTCTTGTAACCCATGCTGAACTCCATTGTTTGGATTGAACATCTGGCTTGGTTCGAGCGTAACCCAGTTAAATCAACACGCAAACCCTCTGTTCACGGCGCGGGCACATCTGGTTTCGTACAACCCTGAAAGCAAAGGGAAAAGCGCCAAACTCAAGCATTCGCAGCGACTCTACGCCCCACCCGCCCCTGCGACCTTTAGACCAATGGACGAGAATCGTTGCATATGAACCATCGGCAGATTGCCAGCTACCTATGTATAATGCCGCCCGCTGACCAAAGGGTCACGACGGCTGGCCTCTCTAGCACGAGACTTTCCGCCTGATTGGTCGGGTTGTTACCGCAGTCCGACTGCTTGACGCTCTACTGATGCACCCAACATCACCGCGAAGAATCTCGACATTCGGTTCATGGATGACTTTGAACGAACGCGCTTACCCGGCGCCCCTCGAGTTTCTGCGCACGCTTTAGCAAAGAAGAGAGAGTTAATCCGAATATGCCCACCCGCTCGAAGATCATCTATACCTTCACCGACGAAGCTCCAGCCCTCGCCACCTATTCCCTGCTGCCGATCATCGAGGCTTACACCGCCTCGGCCGATATCGCCGTGGAAACCCGCGATATCTCTCTTGCAGCACGCATCCTGGCCAGCTTCCCCGAGCAACTGGGCGACAAAGCCGTAGCCGACCACCTCGCCGAACTGGGCGACCTGGCCGTTACGCCTGAAGCCAACATCATCAAGCTGCCGAACATCAGTGCTTCGGTGCCTCAGCTGCAAGCGGCGATCAAAGAGCTGCAAGCCCAGGGTTACAACCTGCCGGACTACCCGGAAACCGTGACCAACGACGCCGAAAAAGAAGCCAAGGCGCGTTACGACAAGGTCAAGGGCAGCGCCGTGAACCCGGTTCTGCGTGAAGGCAACTCCGACCGCCGCGCTCCGCTGTCGGTAAAAAACTACGCTCGCAAGCACCCGCACAAAATGGGCGCCTGGGCCAAAGACTCCAAATCCCACGTCGCTCACATGAGCACCGGCGATTTCTACGGCAGCGAAAAAGCTGCCCTGATCGACGCCGCTGACGCTGTGAAAATCGAGCTGATCGCCAAAGACGGCACCGCGACCGTCCTGAAAGAAAAAACCAGCGTTCAGGCTGGCGAGATCCTCGACTGCGCCGTGATGAGCAAAAACGCCCTGCGCGCGTTCATCGCCGCTGAAATCGACAGCGCCAAGGCCCAGGGCGTGCTGCTCTCGGTTCACCTGAAAGCGACCATGATGAAGGTCTCCGACCCGATCATGTTCGGCCAGATCGTTGCCGAGTTCTATAAAGACGCCCTGACCAAGCACGCTGACGTGCTGGCCCAGATCGGCTTCAACCTGAACAACGGCATCGGCGACCTGTACGCTCGCATCAAGGCCCTGCCGGCCGAGCAGCAAGCGCAGATCGAAGCGGACATCGCAGCGGTCTACGCCGCGCGTCCGTCGCTGGCGATGGTCAACTCCGACAAGGGCATCACCAACCTGCACGTGCCGAGCGACGTCATCGTCGACGCCTCGATGCCAGCGATGATCCGTGACTCCGGCAAGATGTGGGGCACCGACGGTCAGTTGCACGACACCAAGGCGGTGATCCCGGATCGTTGCTACGCAACCATCTACCAGGCGGTGATCGAAGATTGCAAAGCCAATGGCGCGTTCGATCCGACCACCATGGGCAGCGTGCCAAACGTTGGCCTGATGGCGAAGAAAGCCGAAGAGTACGGTTCGCACGACAAGACCTTCCAGATCAAGGCTGACGGCGTGGTTCGCGTCACCGACAGCAAGGGCAACCTGCTGATGGAACAGGCTGTCGAAGCCGGCGACATCTTCCGCATGTGCCAGACCAAAGATGCGCCGATCCAGGACTGGGTCAAACTGGCTGTCAACCGTGCTCGCGCCAGCAGCACCCCGGCGATCTTCTGGCTGGACCCGATGCGCGCCCACGACGGCGTAGTGATCGAGAAGGTTCAGGCTTACCTGAAGGATCACGACACCACTGGTCTGGATATCCAGATCATGGCGCCGGTCGATGCCATGAAGTACACCCTGCAGCGCACCCGCGAAGGCAAGGACACCATCTCGGTGACCGGCAACGTACTGCGCGACTACCTGACCGACCTGTTCCCGATCATGGAACTGGGCACCAGCGCCAAGATGCTGTCGATCGTGCCGCTGATGAACGGCGGTGGCCTGTTCGAAACCGGCGCCGGTGGTTCGGCGCCGAAGCACGTGCAGCAACTGGTTGAAGAGAACTTCCTGCGCTGGGATTCGCTGGGCGAATTCCTGGCTCTGGCAGCGTCCCTTGAGCATTTGGGTGTGAACTACAACAACCCGAAAGCGCTGGTTCTGTCGAAAACCCTGGATCAGGCCACCGGTCAGTTCCTCGACAACAACAAGTCGCCATCGCGCAAGGTCGGCAACATCGACAACCGCGGCAGCCACTTCTACCTGGCGCTGTACTGGGCTCAGGCCCTGGCCGCCCAGACCGAAGACGCTGCACTGCAAGCGCAGTTCGCGACCCTGGCCAAAACCCTGACCGAGAAAGAGGCGACCATCGTTGCCGAGCTCAACGCCGTGCAGGGCAAGCCAGTGGATATCGGCGGTTACTACCACGCCGACGCCGAGCTGATCAGCAAGGCCATGCGCCCAAGCGCAACCTTCAACGCGGCGATTGCTGCGCTGGTTTAAGCTTGTAATGCTGCAAAGAAGCCCCGGCCCAGTGCCGGGGTTTCTGTTTCCGAATACAACACGAAACCCTGTGGGAGCGGGCTTGCTCGCGAATGCGGTTTATCATTCAACATCGTCATTGACTGACCCACCGCTTTCGCGAGCAAGCTCGCTCCCACAGGGGATTGGGGTTTAACCAATAGATTGAGGAAGATTTATGGAATGGCTCCCCCACATCACCGTTGCCACCATCGTCGAAGACAACGGTCGCTTCCTGATGGTCGAAGAACACAAGGCCGGGCGTAACGTGCTCAACCAGCCGGCCGGTCATCTGGACCCGAACGAGACCCTGATCGACGCCGCCATCCGCGAAACCCTTGAGGAAACCGGCTGGGACGTCGAACCCACCGGCGTAATCGGCATTTATCTGTATACCGCGCCGAGCAACGGCGTGACGTATCAACGCGTGTGCTTCAGCGCCAAAGCAGTGAAACACCACCCCGACTATCAACTGGACGACGGCATCGTCGGCGCCAAGTGGTTGACCCGTAGCGAATTAATCGCTCAGCGCGACAACTGGCGCAGCGAGCTGATCATCCGTTGCATCGACGACTATCTGGCCGGCCATCACTTCAGTCTCGAACTGATCCGCCCTTCTCTTTAGCCTTGAGGCCGTGAGCCTGCTAGAATCGCGTCCTTTTTCAAGACACTCATTGAATCCCTATGCGTGATCCAGCCCCTTCTGACACATCCAAGAAGCGCGTCATTGTCGGCATGTCCGGCGGCGTGGACTCTTCCGTTTCCGCTCTCCTGCTGATCGAGCAGGGTTACGAGGTGGAAGGCCTGTTCATGAAGAACTGGGAAGAAGACGACGGAACGGAATACTGCACCGCCATGGACGACCTGGCGGATGCCCAGGCCGTGTGCGACAAGATCGGCATCAAGCTGCACACCGCCAACTTCGCCGCCGAGTACTGGGACAACGTGTTCGAGCACTTCCTGGCCGAATACAAGGCCGGTCGCACGCCGAACCCGGACATCCTGTGCAACCGCGAGATCAAGTTCAAGGCGTTCCTCGACTACGCCATGATGCTTGGCGCCGACCTGATCGCCACCGGCCACTACGTGCGCCGTCGCGACATCGATGGTCGTACCGAACTGCTCAAGGGCCTCGATCCGAACAAGGACCAGAGCTACTTCCTGCACGCTGTCGGCGGCGAACAGATCGCCAAGACCCTGTTCCCGGTCGGTGAACTGGAAAAGCCCGAAGTGCGCGCCATTGCCGAGAAATACGAGCTGGCGACCGCCAAGAAGAAGGATTCCACCGGGATCTGCTTCATCGGCGAGCGACGTTTCAGCGATTTCCTCAAGCAATACTTGCCGGCGCAACCGGGCGAGATCAAGACCACTGAAGGCGAAGTCATCGGCCGTCACCACGGCTTGATGTACCACACCATCGGTCAGCGTCAGGGCCTGGGTATCGGCGGCCTGAAAGACGCGGGCGACGAGCCGTGGTACGTGCTGCGCAAGGATCTGGACACTAACGAGCTTATCGTCGGCCAGGGCAACAACCATCCGTGGCTGTTCTCCAGCGCCCTGCTCGCTTCGGAAATCTATTGGGTCAACCCGATCGACCTGAGCCAGCCACTGCGGCTCACTGC
The DNA here is from genome assembly GCF_029960145.1 of Pseudomonas sp. PS01299. NCBI lineage: Bacteria > Pseudomonadati > Pseudomonadota > Gammaproteobacteria > Pseudomonadales > Pseudomonadaceae > Pseudomonas > Pseudomonas sp. PS01299. The sequence goes on from NZ_JASCPO010000091.1 coordinate 16,219, forward strand.
CAAAGTGCGTTATCGCCAGAGCGATCAGGCTTGCACCCTGGAAAAAACCGAAAACGGCTACCGCGCCGTGTTCGACGAACCGCAACGCGCGGTGACCCCGGGCCAGTCCGTGGTGTTCTATGACGGTGAAATCTGCCTCGGTGGCGGCGTGATCGAAGTTGCCGAGCCGTGGAGCGGCCAGGCATGAGCCCGACTCAGGAGCAACTGACGGCGCTGGGCGGGGTGTTTCTCGCCGCCGTGCTGGTCGACCGCATCGCCAAGACCGGTCAGACCAGCGAGGCCGGCCTGAGCTGCATGCTCGGCAGCCTGCTGGTACGCGACCCGAAGGACACACTGGATGTGTACGGCGGCGACGACCTCAATCTGCGCGAGGGTTATCGGGCATTGATCGGCGCGCTCGAGCGCGACCCGAGCACCCTGCAGCGCGAGCCGTTGCGCTATGCCCTGTCGATGCTCGGTCTGGAACGCCAACTGGCCAAACGTGACGACATGCTCGACACCATCGGCAAACGCCTGCCGCAGATCCAGTCGCAGGTCGAGCACTTCGGCCCGGCCCACGAAAACGTGATCGCCGCCTGCGGTGCGCTGTATCAGGATACTCTGAGCACCCTGCGCCAGCGGATTCAGGTGCATGGCGACATGCGCAACCTGCAGCAACCGAGCAACGCTTCGAAGATCCGCGCCCTGCTGCTGGCCGGCATCCGTTCGGCACGCCTGTGGCGGCAGCTCGGCGGCCACCGCTGGCAGTTGGTGATCAGTCGGCGCAAGCTGCTCAAAGAGCTGTATCCGTTGATGCGCAGCGAGTAAATCGTCGCGCAATAAAAGTTTTGTAGTCTGTAGCGCGTAATACGCCGGTCAGTTGGCAACGGACCGGCGGATTTTTTCATGTATGATACGCGCCCCATTTCGTTGCCCGACTGTCCGAGAACACCCCATGCAGCTCTCTTCGCTCACTGCGGTTTCCCCTGTTGACGGCCGCTACGCCGGCAAAACCCAGGCCCTGCGCCCGATTTTCAGCGAGTACGGCCTGATCCGTGCCCGCGTCCTGGTTGAAGTGCGCTGGCTCCAGCGCCTGGCCGCCCACGCCGGTATCCCGGAAGTGCCAGCCTTCTCCGCCGAGGCCAACGCCGTTCTCAATGAACTGGCTGAAAACTTCTCGCTGGAGCACGCTGAGCGCGTCAAAGAGATCGAGCGCACCACCAACCACGACGTCAAGGCGATCGAATACCTGCTCAAGGAGCAGGCGGCCAAGCTGCCGGAGCTGGCCAAGGTCAGCGAGTTCATCCACTTTGCCTGCACCAGTGAAGACATCAACAACCTGTCCCACGCCCTGATGCTGCGCGAAGGCCGTGACGACGTGATGCTGCCGCTGATGCGCCAGACTGCCAACGCCATCCGCGAACTGGCGATCCGTTTCGCCGACGTGCCGATGCTGTCGCGCACCCACGGCCAACCGGCCTCCCCGACTACTCTGGGTAAAGAGCTGGCGAACGTGGTTTACCGTCTCGAGCGTCAGATCGCTCAAGTCGCTGCCGTGCCGCTGCTGGGCAAGATCAATGGCGCCGTAGGCAACTACAACGCGCACCTGTCGGCCTACCCGCAGATCGACTGGGAAGCCAACGCCCGCGCCTTCATCGAAGACGAACTGGGCCTGGGCTTCAACCCGTACACCACGCAGATCGAACCGCATGACTACATCGCCGAGCTGTTCGACGCGATCGCGCGCTTCAACACCATCCTGATCGACTTCGACCGTGACATCTGGGGCTACATTTCCCTGGGTTATTTCAAACAGCGCACCATCGCTGGCGAAATCGGTTCGTCGACCATGCCGCACAAGGTCAACCCGATCGACTTCGAAAACTCCGAAGGCAACCTGGGCATCGCCAATGCACTGTTCCAGCACCTGGCGAGCAAACTGCCGATCTCCCGCTGGCAGCGCGACCTGACCGACTCCACCGTACTGCGCAACCTCGGTGTGGGCTTCGCTCACAGCGTGATCGCCTACGAAGCCAGCCTCAAAGGCATCAGCAAGCTTGAGCTGAACGCTGACAAGATCGCTGCCGATCTGGACGCTTGCTGGGAAGTATTGGCCGAGCCGATCCAGACCGTGATGCGCCGCTACAACATCGAAAACCCGTACGAAAAGCTCAAAGAACTGACCCGCGGCAAGGGCATCAGCCCGCAAGCGCTGCAGACTTTCATCGACGGCCTGGACATGCCAGCCGAAGCGAAAGCCGAGCTGAAACAGCTGACCCCGGCCAACTACATCGGTAACGCTGTAGCGCAAGCCAAACGCATCTGATTCACCGCTTGACCCGTTTGAGACGCCCGGCCGCGCCGGGCGTTTTTATTCCCGTCTGAAAAATGCTTTTTTTCAATAGGTTACACATGAATCCTGATACTCCTCTTCAACTTCTGGGCGGTCTCACGGCGCGCGAATTCATGCGCGATTACTGGCAGAAAAAGCCGCTGCTGATCCGTCAGGCCATTCCTGACTTCGAAAGCCCGATCGACGCCGACGAACTCGCCGGCCTGGCCCTGGAAGAAGAGGTCGAGTCGCGCCTGGTGATCGAGCACGGCGAGCGTCCGTGGGAGCTGCGTCGCGGCCCGTTCGCCGAAGACGAATTCAGCAAGCTGCCAGAAAAAGAGTGGACTCTGCTCGTTCAGGCCGTTGACCAATTCGTCCCGGAAGTCAGCGAACTGCTGGAAAACTTCCGCTTCCTGCCGAGCTGGCGCGTCGATGACGTGATGATCAGCTTCGCCGCCCCAGGTGGCAGCGTCGGTCCGCACTTCGACAATTACGACGTATTCCTGCTGCAAGGCCACGGCAAGCGCAACTGGAAAATCGGCCAGATGTGCGACTCCGAGAGCCCGCTGCTGCAACACGCGGATCTGCGCATCCTCGCCGAATTCCACGAGACCGAAGAGTGGGTGCTGGAACCGGGCGACATGCTCTACCTGCCGCCGCGCCTGGCTCACTGCGGTGTCGCCGTGGACAACTGCATGACCTACTCGGTTGGTTTCCGTGCGCCAAGCGCCTCGGAAGTGCTGACCCACTTCACCGACTTCCTCAGCCAGTTCCTGACTGACGAAGAACGCTACACCGACGCCGATGCGAAGCCGGTCAGCGATGATCCACATCAGATCCAGCACGATGCACTCGGCCGCCTGAAAAGCCTGCTCGCCGAGCACATGAGCGACGAGCGCCTGCTGCTGACCTGGTTCGGCCAGTACATGACCGAGCCGCGCTACCCGGAACTGGTGGTCGGCCCGGAAGACGTTGAAGAAGATGACTTCCTCAACGCTCTGCAGGACGGTGCGGTGCTGATCCGCAACCCGAGTGCGCGCCTGGCCTGGTCGGAAGTCGATGACGACCTGCTGCTGTTCGCCAGCGGCCAGAGCCGTTACCTGCCGGGCAAGCTGCGCGAGCTGCTGAAGATGATCTGCGCCGCCGATGCGCTGCATGTCGACAACCTCGGCGAGTGGCTGAACGACGAAGACGGTCGCGGCCTGCTGTGCGAACTGGTCAAACAAGGCAGCCTGGGATTTGCCGATGAATAAGATTCGCGTACGTGTCGCAGACTGGCAAAAGGACAACGCCGAGATCCGGCGCATTCGTGAAACGGTGTTCATCGCCGAACAATCGGTGCCACCCGAGCTTGAATGGGACGCCGATGACGCGACCGCCGTGCATTTTCTGGCGTTCGAAGGCGACTTTCCGATCGGCACCGCCCGCCTGCTGCCCGACGGGCACATTGGCCGGGTTTCGGTGCTGAAGGACTGGCGCGGCATGAAGGTAGGCGATGCGCTGATGCAAGCGGTCATCGCTGAAGCCGAAGCCCGCGGCCTGCAGCAGCAGATGCTCAGCGCCCAGGTACAGGCCACGGCGTTCTATGAGCGCCTGGGCTTCAGCCTGGTCAGCGAGGAATTCCTCGAAGCCGGGATTCCGCATGTCGATATGGTTCGCCATTCGGCCTGAGACCGCGGCGCGGCTTTCGCGAGCAAGCTCGCTCCCACAGTTGATCTGCAGCAGACACAGATTGTGTGTCAGACAGAGATTCAATGTGGGAGCGAGCTTGCTCGCGAAGAGGCCAGCAAGAACACCACAAAACGCCCCGACATCAACCGATGCCGGGGCGTTTTGCTGTCTACGATTCAACTTGCCCCACCCCGGGCCGACAAACTGGCAATATCAAGCCTTTCGAAAGCGGAGATAACGGACATGTCCCTACGCACCCTGCTCACCACCCTGCTGCTCGGTTGCAGTTTTTCGGTGATGGCAGCCACAGAAATCGTGCCTCTCAACTACCGCACCAGCGCCGACATGTTGCCGATGGCGCAAGACTTTATCGGCAAGGACGGTCAGGTCAGCGCCTATGGCAACCAACTGATCATCAAGGCCGAACCGGACAAGATCCAGGAGTTGAAGGCGCTGATCACTCAACTCGACACTGCGCCCAAACGCCTGTTGATCACGGTTGATACCAATGAAAACAACGGTCGCGGCGATGAAGGCTACTCGGTCAACGGCGCGCAGCCGAATCAGACCCGCATTATCAGCCGCAGCACCGCCAGCCGTGACGGCGGCGTGCAGCAAGTACAGGCCACCGACGGCATGCCGGCGCTGATTCAGGTCGGCCAAAGTGTGCCGATCACCAGCAGCCAGACCAACTCCTACGGCGACTACAGTAGCCAGACCCAATACCGTAACGTCACTCAAGGCTTCTACGTCACCGCCAGCGTCACCGGCGACATCGTTCATCTGGCAATCAGTACCAACCGTGACCGCATGAGCCAGGAACGTCCCGATGTAGTGAACGTACAAAGTACCGACACAACGGTCAGCGGACGCCTCGGTGAATGGATCACCCTTGCCGGCGTAAACCGTGAAACCCAGGCCGACAAACAGAGCCAGAGCCGCAGCTACTCGACTCAAGGCCGAGATGACATGACTTTACGGGTGAAAGTCGACGCCCTGGACTAAAGCACCGAAAACTGACTGATTAGTCGTATTAGACGAAAGATGTAGTGCTTGAAAAAAAGCACTACAAAACGTTTGACGGGTTAAAAAAGCGAAGGCATGATGGCCTCGCTCCCGCTAATCAGAGGCCCTGGCAAGGGCCTTCGAAGCGACGTTCGCACCTACCCCGCGAACCGCTTCGTGTCTGTACCGCCCACAAGGTGTGTTTGACGAGGTTGCCGACTGGAACGAAGTTGTCCCGAGGGACGGAAGCGTAATTAGGTAACCCGGCTTCACGCTGTAGACCGTATAAAGGCCCACGACGCCCGAATGCGCCCGCAGTCCGCCACTACCTGCTCACTTCCCCTCGAGCCCATCGTTCATCCCGTCGCCTCCCCCGCCGAATCCGACTTGACCACCTAAGCTTCTGGTCAGCGAGCGCAGGAATTTTCCACCGCAGAACAACTTTTCATAAAGACGCGACGAGGTTTATCTCCATGGCACTGACACGCGAACAGCAAATTGCAGCCCTTGAAAAAGACTGGGCTGAAAACCCGCGCTGGAAAGGCGTGACTCGCACTTATTCCGCTGCTGACGTCGTCCGTCTGCGTGGCTCGGTTCAACCTGAGCACACCTTTGCGAAAATGGGCGCCGAGAAGCTGTGGAACCTGGTGACCCAGGGTGCCAAGCCGTCCTTCCGCCCAGAGAAAGATTTCGTCAACTGCATGGGCGCCCTGACCGGTGGCCAGGCTGTTCAGCAGGTCAAGGCCGGTATCCAGGCGATCTACCTGTCGGGCTGGCAAGTGGCTGCGGACAACAACTCCGCAGAATCGATGTACCCGGACCAGTCGCTGTACCCGGTGGACTCGGTGCCAACCGTGGTCAAGCGCATCAACAACTCGTTCCGTCGTGCTGACCAGATCCAGTGGAAGGCCGGCAAGAACCCGGGCGACGAAGGCTACATCGACTACTTCGCGCCAATCGTGGCTGACGCTGAAGCCGGTTTCGGCGGCGTACTGAACGCCTACGAGTTGATGAAGAGCATGATCGAAGCAGGCGCCGCCGGCGTTCACTTCGAAGACCAACTGGCTTCCGTGAAAAAATGCGGCCACATGGGCGGCAAGGTACTGGTTCCTACTCAGGAAGCCGTACAGAAGCTGACCGCTGCACGTCTGGCGGCTGACGTTGCCGGTACGCCGACCATCATCCTGGCCCGCACCGACGCCAACGCAGCTGACCTGCTGACTTCGGACTGCGATCCGTACGACCAGCCGTTCGTGACTGGCGAGCGTACTCAGGAAGGCTTCTACAAGGTACGTGCCGGTCTGGATCAAGCGATTGCCCGTGGCCTGGCCTACGCACCGTACGCCGACCTGATCTGGTGCGAAACCGCCAAACCGGATCTGGAAGAAGCCCGTCGCTTCGCTGAAGCGATCAAGAAGGAATACCCGGACCAACTGCTGTCGTACAACTGCTCGCCTTCCTTCAACTGGAAGAAAAACCTGGACGACGCGACCATCGCCAAGTTCCAGCGCGAACTGTCCGCCATGGGCTACAAGCACCAGTTCATCACCCTGGCCGGCATTCACAACATGTGGCACAGCATGTTCAACCTGGCGCACGACTACGCCCGCAACGACATGACTGCCTACGTGAAGCTGCAAGAGCAGGAATTCGCTGACGCCGCCAAGGGTTACACCTTCGTGGCTCACCAGCAGGAAGTGGGCACCGGCTACTTCGACGACATGACCACCGTGATTCAGGGTGGCTCGTCCTCGGTGACCGCGCTGACCGGTTCGACCGAAGAAGAACAGTTCCACTGATTCGGCTTCGCTGAGCAAACGGCCTTTGCGGATCGTATAGAAAGCTAACCGCAAAGCCGCAAGACTGACGCCCCGACTGGTTCGGGGCGTTTTTTTTTGCGCGCCAATTCCCCAAACACCACAAAACCCCTGTGGGAGTGAGCCTGCTCGCGATAGCGGTTTGTCAGCTAGCACATGTATGAATGACCCACCGC
>NZ_JASCPO010000092.1:0-22940 GCF_029960145.1 Pseudomonas sp. PS01299
GGCTTGCTCGCGAAAGGGCCCTTACATTCAACTTATCTGTTGAATGACACACCGCTTTCGCGAGCAAGCCCGCTCCCACATGGGCCGTGCCTGCCTTGTTGATTGAGCCAACCCTAGCCAATCCAGGTTCAACAAGCGAGGTTGGCACGATTTGCAGGTCGATTGGCAAGGATCGCAGCCATGCGTTGATTGTCCGTTTAGTGCCTCGGGGAACAGACTCCATCCATCAGCGCCACGACGGCGTTTTCGACGAGGGAACACCTTATGAGCACGACCATTGCCGGCATCAAAATCCCCGACAGCGCCCTCGCCCGGGCCACCACCGAGTACATTCGCGACATCGAATCCGACCTGCTCTACCACCACTCGCGCCGGGTGTTTCTGTTCGGCGCATTGAGCGGCGAGCGCCAACAACTGGCCTACAACCCGGAGCTGCTGTACGTCGGCGCGATGTTCCACGACCTCGGTCTGGTCGAGGGCTATCGCAGTGCTGACGAGCGTTTCGAAGTGGATGGCGCCAACGCGGCCGCGGCGTTTCTCAAACCGTACGGGCTGAGCGATGACGACATCGAGCAAGTCTGGCTGTCGATTGCCCTGCACACCACGCCAGGCGTGCCAAAGCACTTGCGGCCGACCGTCGCGCTGGTCACCGCCGGGGTCGAGATGGACGTGCTGGGCATGGATTACGCGGCGTTCAGCAGCACCCAGCGCGAGGCGGTGGTGCATGCGCATCCACGCGGGGAAGGTTTCAAGGAATGCATCATCTGCGCGTTTGCCGACGGCTTGCGCCATCGTCCGCAGACCACGTTCGGCAATGTGAAGACCGATGTGCTGGTGGATCAGGAGCCGGGGTTCAAGCCGATGAATTTTGTTGAGGTCATCCGCCAATCTCCCTGGACTGCCTAATACCAACTGTGGGGGTGTGCCCTGTGGTGAGGGGATTTATCCCCGATGGACTGCGTAGCAGTCCCTTTCTTTTTGAATCAAGAGAGGGGGCCGCTTCGCAACCCATCGGGGATAAATCCCCTCACCACAAAAGCCCGCTCCCACAGTTGGATTTGGGTTGGCCTTGATAAAGGGGCCAACCCGAGTTTGCTTTAAGCCGCTTCCGGCGCAGGCGCGCGGCGCACGTCCGGTTGCTTCCACGAATCGGCGGCGCCTTCTTCGATAGCTTGCTGGATGGCTTTCTTGCGCGCTTCTTCGGCACGGCGGCTGAAGAACCACACCAGGAACGTCACCAGCGACACCGCCAGCAGAATCAGACTGGCCACGGCGTTGATCTCAGGCTTCACGCCCAGACGCACCGCCGAGAACACTTCCATCGGCAGGGTGGTCGAGCCCGGGCCGGAAACGAAGCTCGCCAGCACCAGGTCGTCCAGCGACAGGGCGAACGACATCATCCCGCCCGCTGCCAGCGATGGCGCGATCATCGGGATGGTGATCAGGAAGAACACCTTCCACGGCCGCGCCCCCAGATCCATCGCCGCTTCTTCGATCGACAGGTCCAGCTCACGCAGACGCGCCGACACCACCACCGCCACATACGCTGCACAGAACGTGGTGTGGGCGATCCAGATGGTGACGATGCCACGCTCCTGCGGCCAGCCGATCATCTGCGCCATGGCCACGAACAGCAGCAACAGCGACAGACCGGTGATCACCTCAGGCATTACCAACGGCGCCGTCACCAGGCCACCGAACAGCGTGCGGCCCTTGAAGTGGGTGATGCGGGTCAGCACGAAGGCTGCAAGCGTACCCAGCGCCACCGCCGCAACGGCGGTATAGCAGGCGATTTCCAGGGAGCGCACCACCGAGCCCATCAGTTGGGTGTTGTCGAGCAGGCCGACGTACCACTTGATCGACCAGCCGCCCCACACCGTCACCAGTTTCGAGGCGTTGAACGAGTAGATCACCAGGATCAGCATCGGCAGGTAGATGAACAACAGACCCAGTACCAGCATCAGGCTGGAGAAACGGATGCGTTTCATTCTTTGCCCTCCATTTCCTTGGCCTGACTGCGGTTGAACAGGATGATCGGCACAATCAGGATCGCCAGCATCACCACCGCCAGGGCGGACGCCACCGGCCAGTCACGGTTGTTGAAGAACTCTTGCCAGAGCACTTTACCGATCATCAGGGTTTCCGGGCCGCCGAGCAGTTCCGGGATCACGAACTCGCCGACCACCGGGATGAACACCAGCATGCAGCCGGCAATGATCCCGTTCTTGGACAGTGGAATGGTGATTTTCCAGAAGCTGTTGAAGGTGCTCGAACCGAGGTCGGAAGCCGCTTCCAGCAGGCTCTGATCGTGCTTCACCAGGTTGGCGTACAGCGGCAGGATCATGAACGGCAGGTACGAATAAACCACGCCGATGTACACCGCGAGGTTGGTGTTGAGGATCTGCAGCGGCTCGTCGATAAAGCCCATGCTCATCAGGAAACCATTGAGCAGGCCGTTGTTGCTGAGGATGCCCATCCACGCGTAAACGCGGATCAGGATCGCAGTCCAGGTCGGCATCATGATCAGCAGCACCAGCACCGTCTGCAGCTCTTTGCGCGCACTGGCGATGGCGTAGGCCATCGGGTAGCCGATCAGCAGGCACAGCAGCGTGCTGAAGAACGCCATCTTCAGCGAGCCGAGGTAGGCGGCGATGTACAACTCGTCGTCGCCCAGCATCGCGTAGTTGCCCAGGTTCAGCAGCAGTTGCAGCTTCTGCTCGGCGAAGGTGTAGATCTCGGTATACGGCGGGATGGCCACGTCGGCTTCAGCGAAGCTGATCTTCAGGACGATGAAGAACGGCAGCATGAAGAACAGGAACAGCCAGATGAACGGAACCCCGATGACCAGTTGCCGGCCATTGGGAATTATTCGGTTGAGCCGTCGTTTGAACTTGCGCATGTTCATGAGCGAAGTACCACGCCGCTGTCGTCTTCCCACCACACGTAAACCTGATCGCCCCAGGTCGGACGCTGGCCGCGACGTTCGGCGTTGGCGACAAACGACTGCACCAGCTTGCCGCTCGGCAATTCGACGTAGAACACCGAGTGGCCGCCGAGGTAGGCGATGTCATGCACCTTGCCGCTCGACCAGTTGTATTCGCAGGTCGGCATTTCAGCGGTGACCAGCAGCTTCTCCGGACGAATCGCGTAGGTCACGGACTTGTCTTGCACCGAGGTGCTGATGCCGTGGCCGACGTAGATCTGCCGGTCGAGGTCCTTGCAGGTGATGGTCGCGTGGCCTTCGGCGTCGTCGATCACTTCGCCTTCGAAGATGTTCACGTTGCCGATGAATTCGCAGACCAGACGGCTGGTCGGGGTTTCGTAGATGTCGATCGGGCTGCCGATCTGGGCGATCCAGCCCAGGTGCATGATCGCGATGCGCTCGGCCATGGTCATGGCCTCTTCCTGGTCGTGGGTCACCATCACGCAGGTCACGCCGACGCGCTCGATGATCTCCACCAGCTCCAGCTGCATCTGCGAACGCAGTTTCTTGTCCAGTGCGCCCATCGGCTCGTCGAGCAGCAGCAGCTTCGGCCGCTTGGCCAGCGAGCGCGCCAGTGCCACACGCTGACGCTGACCGCCGGACAGTTGATGCGGCTTGCGCTTGGCGTACTGGCTCATCTGCACCAGCTTGAGCATCTCGGCCACGCGCGCATCAATCTCGGCGTTGGGGATCTTGTCCTGCTTGAGGCCGAAGGCGATGTTCTGCGCCACGGTCATGTGCGGGAACAAGGCATACGACTGGAACATCATGTTGATCGGTCGCTCGTACGGCGGCATGTCGGTGATGTCGACGCCGTCGAGGAAAATGCGCCCCTCCGTGGGCCGTTCGAACCCTGCCAGCATCCGCAGCAGCGTGGATTTGCCCGATCCCGAGCCGCCGAGCAGGGCGAAGATCTCGCCTTTCTTGATTTCCAGGGACACATCGTCCACGGCAATCGTCTCGTCGAACTTCTTCGTGACCCGGTCGATTTTGACCAACACCTGCTTAGGTGTCTGGTCGCCCTCGAGGGCTTTCTTATAGGCGCCGGAGGCAACTGCCATTTACGAAACTCCCAGATAAAAACAGTGCAGTTCGCCCAACGCGGACGAACCCAGGATAGTTTGTGCCTTACTTGCCCGACTTGACCTTGGTCCAGCTACGGGTCATCAAACGCTGAATATTGGGTGGCAACTCGACCGACACGTAAGTCTTGTCGAGGACTGCTTGCGGTGGATAAACCGCTTCATCGGTGCGGATGGACTGTTCCATCAGCTTGTCCGACCCGGGGTTAGGGTTGGCGTAACCGACGTAATCACTGACCTGGGCGATCACCTCAGGTTTCAGCAAATAGTTGATGAAGGCGTGGGCCTCTTTGACGTTGGACGAGTCCTTTGGAATCGCCAGCATGTCGAACCACAGCGCTCCGCCCTCTTTCGGGATCGAGTAGGCGATGTTCACGCCCTTCTTGGCTTCTTCGGCACGGTGTTTGGCCTGGAAGATATCGCCGGAGAAACCGATGGCCACGCAGATGTCGCCGTTGGCCAGATCACCGATGTATTTCGACGAGTGGAAGTAGGTCACGTAGGGACGTACGGCCAGCAGTTTGTCGGTGGCCTTGGCGTAGTCCTTCGGATTGGTGCTGTTGGCGTTCAGGCCCATATAGTTGAGCACGGTCGGCATCATTTCATCCGCCGAGTCGAGGAACGCGACACCACAGCTGTGCAGCTTCTTGATGTTCTCCGGTTCGAACAGCACGCTCCAGGAGTCGATCTTGTCGATGCCGAGCACCGCTTTGACTTTCTCGACGTTGTAGCCGATGCCGTTGGTGCCCCACAGGTACGGCACGGCGTACTGGTTGCCCGGGTCGTTCTGTTCCAGGCGCTTGAGCAGCACCGGATCGAGATTCGAATAATTCGGCAACTGCGACCTGTCGAGCTTCTGGAACGCGCCCGCCTTGATCTGTTTGCCGAGGAAGTGGTTCGACGGCACGACCACGTCGTAACCGGTACGCCCGGCCAGCAGCTTGCCTTCCAGGGTCTCGTTGGAATCGAACACGTCGTACACCGGTTTGATCCCGGTGGCTTTCTCGAAGTCGGCCAGAGTGGTCTCGCCGATGTAATCCGACCAGTTATAAATATGCACCGTACCGGCGGCCTGGGCTCCGACAGCGATCGTCAGGCCGGCAGTGGCCAGCAGGGCTTTGCGCAAAGAAGAAAAAATAGGCAAGTGGAGGTCCTCTAAATTAGTTGGGCCCAAGTTGCCCCGCGTTACATGACAGCCATGGCTGCCCGGCAACCAAACCGGCGCGCAACTTACCCTCGAAAAACCGTTCCTGCAAAACTTCCTGTCATTTAATTGATCCGCTGGCCGCCGTCGCGGCGACGACGGCCAGTGGTTGTTGCTTCAAACCGGCTTATTTACCGGATTTGATCTTGGTCCAACTGCGGGTCAGTTCACGCTGGGTAGCGGCCGGCAAATCGGCGATCGCATACAGCTTGGCCTGCACGTCGGCTGGCGGGTAGATGCCTGGATCGGAGGTGATGTCCTTGTTCACGTACTGGGTCGCTTCGGCGTTACCGTTAGGGAAGCGCACCGCGTTGGTGATCTCGGCCATCACTTTCGGTTGCAGCAGGTAGTTCATGAACTTGTAGGCGCCGTCGATGTTTTCCGCATCTTTCGGAATCGCGACCATGTCATAGAAGCTGCCGGCACCTTCCTTCGGAATGGCGTAGCTGACTTTGACCTTGTCACCGGCCTCGGCGGCACGGGACTTGGCCTGCTGCACGTCACCCGAGTAGCCGACCGCTACGCAGATGTTGCCGTTGGCCAGGTCCGAGATGTACTTGGAGGAGTGGAAGTAGGTGATCGAAGGACGAATCTTGAGGAACAGTTCCTCGGCTTTCTTGATGTCTTCTTTCTTCTGGCTGTCGGTTGGCAGGCCCAGGTAGTGCAGCGCGACCGGGAGCATTTCGGTCGGCGAGTCGAGGAAGCTCACACCGCAGCCCTTGAGCTTGGCGATGTTCTCCGGCTTGAGCAGAGTGTCCCAGGAATCGATGGTGTCGACGCCCAGTGCAGCCTTGACCTTCTCCGGGTTGTAGCCGATGCCGATCGAGCCCCACATGTACGGGAAGGCGTGCTTGTTGTCCGGGTCGCTGACCGAAACCGCCTTGAGCAGCGATTTGTTCAGGTTGCCGTAGTTGGACAGCTTGGACTTGTCCAGCTCCTGATAAACGCCCGCCTTGATCTGCTTGGCCAGGAAGTTGTTCGACGGCACAACGACGTCGTAACCGGATTTGCCCGCCAGCAGTTTGGCTTCCAGGGTTTCGTTGCTGTCGAACACGTCGTAGACGACTTTGATCCCGGACTCTTTCTCGAAGTTGGCAATGGTGTCCGGAGCGATGTAGTCGGACCAGTTGTAAACGTGCAGTACCTTGTCGTCCGCGTGAACCGCACCCGCCATCATGCCCGCGACGGACAGCGCGAGAAGAGTCTTGCCAGCAAGCTTTTTACCTAATGCCTTCATGCGTCATGCTCCAAATTTTTCTTTTTTGAACCACTTTGTTCAGCGGCCGAACCCGGACAACTGGAACCGCGACTAGTCTGGCAAGATCGGGGGCGGTCTTTCAAGAAAAGGCCAACCTTTCTGACACCTTCGAGCGAGAGCGCCGCAGCTCCCCCGCTCGAAGCCTAGCACTTAGGCCTGCAACGCACTGAGGGTCAGGTCCAGGCATTTACGTGCCTTGGTCACCAGCTCATCGATCTCCGCCTTGCTGATCACCAGCGGCGGAGCAATGATCATGGTGTCGCCCACGGCGCGCATGATCAGGCCGTTATCGAAGCAGAACTGCCGGCAGATCATGCCCACGCCCCGACCTTCGTAACGCTTGCGAGTGGCCTTGTCCTGCACCAGTTCGATCGCCCCCAGCAAACCGACGCCGCGCACTTCACCCACCAACGGGTGATCGTTGAGTTCGCGCAGACGTTTCTGCAAATACGGTGCCGTTTCGTTATGCGCGTTCTCGATAATTTTCTCATCGCGCAGGATCCGGATGTTTTCCAGCCCCACCGCCGCCGCCACCGGGTGCCCGGAGTAGGTGAAGCCGTGGTTGAAATCGCCACCTTCGTTGAGCACCTTCACCACTTCGTCACGCACGATCAGGCCACCCATCGGGATGTAGCCGGAGGTCAGGCCTTTGGCGATGGTCATCATGTCCGGCTTCAGGTCGTAGAAATCCGAACCGAACCACTCGCCGGTACGGCCGAAACCACAGATCACTTCGTCAGCGACGAACAGAATGTCGTACTTGGCGAGGATTTCCTTGATGCGCGGCCAGTAGGTGTCCGGCGGAATGATCACGCCGCCGGCGCCCTGAATCGGCTCGGCAATAAAGGCGCCGACGTTGTCCACGCCGACTTCGAGAATCTTCTGTTCCAGCTGATTGGCCGCCCAGATGCCGAACTCTTCCGGCGACATGTCGCCGCCCTCGGCGAACCAGTACGGCTGCGCGATATGGACAATGCCCGGAATCGGCAAGTCGCCCTGCTCGTGCATATAGGTCATGCCACCCAGGCTCGCGCCGGCCACGGTGGAGCCGTGATAACCGTTCTTGCGGCTGATGATGACTTTCTTGTTCGGCTGGCCCTTGATCGCCCAGTAATGGCGAACCATGCGCAGCATGGTGTCGTTGCCTTCGGAGCCGGAACCGGTGAAGAACACGTGGTTCATGCCTTGCGGCGCCACGTCGGCGATGGCCTTGGCCAGTTCCAGTGCCGGCGGGTGCGCAGTCTGGAAGAACAGGTTGTAGTAAGGCAGTTCGCGCATCTGCTTCGCGGCGGCGTCAGCCAGCTCATCGCGGCCATAACCGATCGCCACGCACCACAGACCCGCCATGCCATCGAGGATCTTGTTGCCCTCGCTGTCCCACAGGTACACGCCCTTGGCGTTGGTGATGATCCGTGGACCCTTCTCTTTCAGCTGCTTGAAATCGCTGAACGGGGCCAGGTGGTGATCGCTGCTCAGGGCTTGCCACTCACGGGTTTGCGGGTTGTTGCTGGTCATGCCAATTCTCCTTGTTATCGGTGAAGGCGCGGCTGCTGCCAGCCGCGCCCGGCGTATCAGACGGCGAAGAGCAGGTACTCACGCTCCCAGGAACTGATCACGCGCTTGAAGTTTTCATGCTCGGCCCGCTTGACCGCGACGTAGCCGGTGATGAAGGTCTTGCCCAGGTATTTCTCGATGGTTGCGCTGTTTTCCATACGCTCCAGCGCGTCTTCGATGGTCAGCGGCAGGCGCAGGTTGCGGCGCTCATAGCCACGACCCACCACTGGCGCGCTTGGGTTGAGGCCCTCGACCATGCCGATGTAACCGCAGAGCAGGCTCGCGGCAATCGCCAGGTACGGGTTGGCGTCGGCGCCCGGCAGGCGGTTTTCCACGCGGCGGTTCTGCGGACCGGCATCCGGTACGCGCAGGCCCACAGTGCGGTTCTCTTCGCCCCACTCCACGTTCACCGGCGCCGAAGTGTCCGGCAGGAAGCGGCGGAACGAGTTGACGTTCGGTGCGAACAGCGGGAGCAATTCCGGGATCAGTTTCTGCAGACCACCGATGTGGTGCAGGAACAGCTGGCTCATGGTCCCGTCTTCATTGGAGAACACGTTCTTGCCGGTCTCGATGTCGATGATGCTCTGGTGCAGGTGCATGGCACTGCCCGGCTCACCGGTCATCGGCTTGGCCATGAAGGTTGCGGCCACGTCATGCTTGAGCGCGGCTTCGCGCATGGTGCGCTTGAACACCAGAATCTGATCGGCCAGCGACAGTGCATCGCCGTGACGGAAGTTGATTTCCATCTGCGCCGTGCCGTCTTCGTGGATCAGCGTGTCGAGGTCCAGCTCCTGCAGTTCGCACCAGTCGTAGACGTCTTCGAACAGCGGGTCGAATTCGTTCGCCGCTTCGATCGAGAACGACTGACGACCGATTTCCGGACGGCCCGAGCGGCCGATTGGCGGCTGCAGCGGATAGTCGGGGTCGTCACTGCGCTTGGTCAGGTAGAACTCCATCTCCGGCGCCACGATCGGCTGCCAGCCCTTGTCGGAATAAAGCTTCAGGACTTTCTTGAGGACGTTGCGCGGCGACAGCTCGATCGGGTTGCCTTGCTTGTCGTAGGTGTCGTGGATCACCTGAGCGGTCGGCTCGATGGCCCATGGCACCAGGTACACGGCGTTCTGGTCGGGACGGCAGATCATGTCAATGTCGGCCGGGTCGAGCAGTTCGTAATAGATGTCGTCTTCGACGTAGTCGCCGGTCACGGTCTGCAACAGAACGCTTTCCGGCAGGCGCATGCCCTTCTCGGCGATGAATTTGTTGGTCGGCGAGATCTTGCCCCGGGTGATACCGGTCAAGTCGCCGATCATGCATTCGACTTCTGTGATCTTGTGGTCTTTCAACCAATCGGTGAGCTGGTCGAGGTTGTTACTCATAAATGCCTCTGGGCTGAGTCTCCTGACATCGTGTCAGGCAAAGTTTGACGCCGTGGCGTCGCGTTAAAGGGGGCTTGCTTGCGCGCAGTACCGGCTTACGCCTGGCACCGCGCATAGACAATGAAAGAGGAGCTTACCTGCCCTTTACGCTGGCGTTGCATTTCCTGTGCACATTCAAGGCGTGCAGAATCATGAGCACGGCTTTGGGAGCGGCACAGGCTTTGGGACTCAAAGGGATCTATATTGGAAGGAGACGCCATAAACAGGATGCTGTCCCGTGCGTCCAGAATATCGGACGTTGCCGTTGGGCCTGATGCGCACGAGAACCTCGTCGACCCGCCGCGAGCCATGCTGGCTGCATTACGGACGGATTTGTCGCCACTGATGTGATGAGCATGCAGACCGGACTGTTGCGAGCAGTCGGTGATGCCGATTAACGGCAGGCGAGACATGAAGCACCCCGGTATTATTGCTGTTATGGGTTTGGTCGGAGCTTAGCCTTGTTCATTTTTTTACACAACACCCCCGTAAAAAATACAACACGGCCTGCTCAAGCCCGCGGGTGCCAAGCGTCCCAAGGACAGAAAACTGCCCCAAAGTGCCCCATAAATGCCCTTGCAGCGCTTTTTTAGGGCAAAAAAGGCCTCGCTTGACTTCGGCAGGCCGTTCGGGTTGACTGAAACCAGAAAAGATCAATGATTGATATTTTTAACAACAAAGGTGTTGCATCATGTCGGTACCCCCGCGTGCCGTTCAGCTTAACGAAGCGAACGCGTTCCTTAAGGAACATCCTGAGGTTCTGTACGTTGACCTTCTGATTGCGGATATGAATGGTGTGGTGCGCGGCAAGCGCATCGAACGCACCAGCCTCCACAAGGTTTACGAGAAAGGCATCAACCTGCCGGCCTCCCTATTTGCTCTGGATATCAATGGCTCTACGGTGGAAAGCACCGGCCTGGGTCTGGACATCGGCGACGCCGACCGGATCTGCTATCCAATCCCCGATACCCTGTGCAACGAGCCATGGCAGAAGCGCCCTACCGCGCAACTGTTGATGACCATGCACGAACTCGAGGGTGACCCGTTCTTCGCCGATCCACGCGAAGTGCTCCGTCAAGTTGTTGCAAAGTTTGACGAGCTGGGCTTGACCATCTGCGCCGCGTTCGAACTGGAGTTCTACCTGATCGACCAGGAAAACGTGAACGGCCGTCCACAGCCGCCACGCTCGCCGATCTCCGGCAAACGCCCACACTCGACTCAGGTCTACCTGATCGACGACCTCGACGAATACGTCGACTGCCTCCAGGACATTCTGGAAGGCGCCAAAGAGCAAGGCATCCCGGCCGACGCCATCGTCAAGGAAAGTGCCCCGGCGCAGTTCGAAGTGAACCTGCACCACGTCGCCGACCCGATCAAGGCCTGCGACTACGCGGTACTGCTCAAGCGCCTGATCAAGAACATCGCCTACGACCATGAAATGGACACCACCTTCATGGCCAAGCCGTATCCGGGCCAGGCGGGTAACGGTCTGCATGTCCACATCTCGGTGCTCGACAAAGATGGCAAGAACATCTTTGCAAGCGAGGATCCCGAGCAGAACGCCGCGCTGCGTCACGCGATCGGCGGTGTGCTCGAGACCCTGCCGGCGCAGATGGCTTTCCTCTGCCCGAACGTCAACTCGTACCGTCGCTTCGGCGCGCAGTTCTACGTGCCGAACTCGCCGTGCTGGGGCCTGGATAACCGCACCGTGGCGATCCGCGTACCGACCGGTTCTGCCGATGCCGTGCGTATCGAACACCGCGTGGCCGGTGCCGACGCCAACCCGTACCTGCTGATGGCTTCGGTCCTGGCCGGTGTGCATCACGGTCTGGTGAACAAGATCGAACCGGGCGCTCCGGTCGAAGGCAACAGCTACGAGCAGAACGAACAAAGCCTGCCGAACAACTTGCGCGATGCCCTGCGCGAGCTGGACGACAGCGAGGTGATGGCCAAGTACATCGATCCGAAATACATCGATATCTTCGTCGCCTGCAAGGAAAGCGAGCTGGAGGAGTTCGAACACTCCATCTCCGACCTTGAGTACAACTGGTATCTGCATACCGTGTAAACGGATTGCAATCAGATAAAACGCCGTCGGCTGTCGTAGCCCGCGGCGTTTTTTTATGGCCCGATTTTGATCTGAATGGCCGCCTGCGGCGGTTCGGGAGCAAGCCCCCTTCCACAGGGGGCCTCAGCGAATGGGGATCGTTTGTACGCAGAAGATCAACTGTGGGAGGGGGCTTGTTCCCGAAGGCGTCCTGGCAGACAACACACGGCGCGGCTCGTACAATGCCCGCTGCCCCGCAGGAGACTTCCATGACGCGTCCCGCCCCCGTTCGCAAACCCCGTGCCCGCAGCCAGGCGCGGATCGATTCGATACTCGACGCCGCGCGTACGCTGCTGGCCGCCGAGGGTGTGGCCAGTCTGTCGATCTACAGCGTCGCCGAACGCGCGCAGATTCCGCCCTCCTCCGTGTACCACTTCTTCGCCAGCGTGCCGGCACTGCTCGAAGCGCTGACCGCCGACGTGCATGCGGCGTTTCGCGCCTGCCTGCAAGCGCCGATCGACCACGACGCTCTGCGCGACTGGCGCGACCTGTCGCGGCTGGTCGAAGAGCGGATGCTGGAGATCTACGACGAAGACGCGGCGGCCCGCCAGTTGATCCTCGCCCAGCACGGCCTGACCGAAGTGACCCAGGCGGACCGCCAGCACGACATCGAACTCGGTGACCTGATGCACAAGCTGTTCGACCATCACTTCGAATTGCCGCGCCTGCCAAGCGATGTCGATGTGTTTGCACTGGCAATGGAACTGGGTGACCGCGTGTATGCGCGCTCGGTGCAGCAGCACGGGCAGATCACACCGCGCATGGCCGAGGAAGGGATGCGGGTGTTTGATGCCTATATCGGCCTGTATCTGCCGCCTTACCTGCCCAAAAGAGTTCTCTAGCGCATTCACCGGCCCCTTCGCGGGCAAGCCCGCTCCCACAGGGGAACGCATTCCAAATGTAGGAGTGAGCCTGCTCGCGATGGCAGCGCCGCCGATTCAAATCCGTGCACAAAAAGAAAAACCCCGAAGGGCTCACGCCTTTCGGGGTTGTTTTTTACTCACTGGCTTACAACTTGGCGATCGACACCTCGGTGGATTTCACGAAGGCGATCACTTCGCTGCCCACCGCCAGCTCCAGCTCCTTGACCGAGCGGGTGGTGATCACTGAAGTGACGATACCGGAGGCGGTCTGCACGTCGATTTCCGACAGCACGTCGCCGAGAACGATCTCCTTGATCGAGCCTTTGAACTGGTTGCGCACGTTGATGGCTTTGATAGTCATGGCTTTGATTCCTGTCGTTGGATGTAACTTGAGTTATTGAGCCCAACGCAATTGCGTAGGCAGGGGTGAAACAGGCTCCGGCTCCGGCGGCTCGCTGGGCAGGGACAGAACACGGTTGAGTACTTCGGTTTCCAGCGCCGCCAGTCGATGCGATCCGCGCACTCGCGGGCGTGGCAGCTCCACTTGCAAGTCGAGGCCGACTTCGCCGTCCTCGATCAGAATCACCCGGTCGGCAATCGCCACCGCTTCGCTGACGTCATGGGTCACCAGCAGCACGGTGAAGCCATGCTTCTGCCAGAGTCGTTCGATCAGTTGCTGCATCTCGATCCGGGTCAGCGCATCCAGCGCACCCAGCGGTTCGTCGAGCAGCAAAAGGCGCGGCTGGTGAATCAGCGCCCGGGCCAGCGCCACACGCTGCTTCTGCCCGCCGGACAAAGCGGCCGGCCACTCGTTGGCGCGATCGGCCAGACCCACCGCTTCCAGCGCCTCCAGAGCTTGCGGGCGCCAGTTGCCTTTAAGGCCGAGGCCGACGTTGTCGATGATCTTTTTCCACGGCAGCAGCCGTGCTTCCTGGAACATCAGCCGGGTGTCTTCCCGCGCATCGCTCAGCGGCGCGGCGCCGGCGAGCAGGTCGCCGCCAGTCGGTTGGTCGAGGCCGGCGAGCAAGCGCAAGAAGGTGCTCTTGCCGCACCCGCTGCGCCCGACCACGGCGACGAATTGCCCCGCCGGAATGTGCAGGTCGATGTCGCGCAGCACTTGCCGCGTACCAAAGGTTTTCTGCAGGTTGCGCACCACCAGCGGAATCCCGCGCAGCAGGCGTGGAGGTTGTTGAGCGGTCATGCCGCACCTCCCTTGGCCACCTGATAGGCCGGATGCCAGCGCAACCACACCCGCTCAAGACCACGGGCGGCGAGATCAGCAAGCTTGCCGAGTACCGCGTAAAGCAGGATCGCCAGCACCACCACATCGGTCTGCAAAAACTCCCGGGCATTCATCGCCAGATAGCCGATGCCGGAGCTGGCGGAGATGGTTTCGGCAACGATCAGCGTCAGCCACATGAAGCCCAGCGCAAAGCGCACACCGACCAGAATCGAAGGCAGTGCGCCCGGCAGAATCACCTGCCAGAACAGGCTGAAACCGCTCAAGCCATAACTGCGCGCCATTTCCACCAGCGCCGGGTCGACGTTGCGGATGCCGTGATAGGTGTTGAGGTAGATCGGGAACAACGTGCCCAACGCGACCAGGAAAATCTTTGCCGACTCGTCGATGCCGAACCACAGGATCACCAGCGGAATCAGCGCCAGGTGCGGCACGTTGCGGATCATCTGTACCGAGCTGTCGAGCAGGCGTTCGCCCCACTTCGACAGGCCGGTGATGAAACCCAGCACCAGGCCGATGCTGCCACCGATGGTGAAGCCCAGCGCCGCGCGCCAGCCGCTGATTGCCAGGTGCGTCCAGATCTCGCCGCTGCGCACCAGGCTGACACCGGCCTCGATCACTGCCACCGGTGCCGGCAGGATCCGCGTCGACAACCAACCGGCCGACACCGACAACTGCCACACCGCCAGCAGGAGCACCGGCAACGCCCAGGGCGCGAGGCTGTGGATAAATTTGTTCATGGCGCGCCTCAGCTCTGCGACGCGGCTTTGGGAAGAATGTCGTTGGCCACCATCTCGCCGAACGGGCTGACATAACCGGCGCTTTTCGGCAGCTCTGGGCGCTCGATCTCGAGGTGCGGGAACAGCAGTTCAGCGACGCGGTACGACTCTTCGAGGTGTGGATAACCGGAGAAGATGAACGTATCGATGCCCAGATCCGCGTACTCCTTCACGCGGGCCGCCACGGTTGGACCATCGCCGACCAGCGCGGTACCGGCACCGCCACGCACCAGGCCGACGCCGGCCCACAGGTTGGGGCTGACTTCGAGGTTGTCACGACTGCCGCCGTGCAGCGCGGCCATGCGTTGTTGACCGACCGAGTCGAAGCGCGCCAGCGATGCTTGCGCACGTTTGATGGTGTCATCGTCCAGATGCGAGATCAGCCGGTCTGCCGCTTGCCAGGCCTCGGCGTTGGTTTCGCGCACGATCACATGCAGACGAATGCCGAAGCGCACGGTACGCCCGAGCTTGGCGGCTTTGGCGCGCACCTGCTCGATCTTCTCGGCGACGGCCGCTGGCGGCTCGCCCCAGGTCAGTACCATTTCGACCTGTTCGGCAGCCAGATCCTGCGCCGCTTCCGACGAGCCGCCGAAGTACAGCGGCGGACGCGGTTGCTGGATCGGTGGATAAAGCAGCTTGGCGCCCTTCACGCTGATGTGTTCGCCGTCGTAATCGACGGTTTCGCCTTCCAGCACCCGACGCCAGATCCGGGTGAATTCCACCGAGGCCTGATAACGCTCTTCGTGGTTGAGGAACAGACCATCACCGGCCAACTCTTCCGGGTCGCCACCGGTCACCAGGTTGAACAGTGCGCGACCGCCGGACAGACGATCCAGGGTCGCAGCCTGCCGCGCCGCCACCGTCGGGGAAATGATCCCGGGGCGCAGGGCGACAAGGAATTTCAGACGCTGAGTTACCGGGATCAGCGACGCGGCGACCAGCCACGAGTCCTCGCAGGAACGGCCGGTGGGAATCAGCACGCCGCCAAAGCCCAGACGATCCGCCGCTTGCGCGACCTGTTGCAGATAACCGTGATCAACGGCGCGGGCGCCTTCGGCGGTGCCAAGGTAATGGCCGTCGCCGTGGGTAGGCAGGAACCAGAAGATGTTGAGGCTCATGGAGTGGTCTCCTTGGGGATTCGATTTACTGGGTTTGGCTAACCGAGCTTTGGGCCACAGCGGCCGGTGGGGTCCAGATCACATCCTTGATGCTCAACGGCTTGGGAATCAGCTTGAGCTGGTAGAAGGTGTCGGCGATTTTCTGTTGCGCGGCGACCACGTCCGGGGTCAGGAACAACGCACCGTAGCCCTGGCGTTTCACCGAGGTCAGGGTGATGTCCGCCGGCAGGCCGAGCAGTGGCGCGACCTGTTGGGTCACGTCTTCAGGATTGGCTTTGGACCACTCGCCGACAGCGCGCACTTCTTCGACGAGGGTCTTGATCACCTCGGGATTTTTCTGCGCGTAAGGTTTGGTCGCGAGGTAGAACTGATGGTTGTCGACGATGCCTTTGCCGTCACGCAGGGTGTGCGCTTGCAGCTGTTTCTCGGCAGCTGCCTGGTACGGATCCCAGATTACCCAGGCATCGACGCTGCCACGCTCGAACGCGGCGCGAGCATCGGCCGGCGGCAGGAACACGGTCTGGATATCGGAGTATTTGAGACCAGCATCTTCCAGTGCGCGAACCAGCAGGTAGTGCACGTTGGAGCCTTTGTTCAGGGCGACTTTCTTGCCCTTGAGATCCGCTACCGATTTGATTGGCGAGTCTTTCGGTACGAGGATCGCTTCGCTGTTCGGCGCTGGCGGTTCGTAGGCGACGTAAAGCAGATCAGCGCCCGCTGCTTGGGCAAACACTGGCGGAGTCTCACCGGTCACGCCGAAGTCGATCGAGCCGACGTTCAGGCCTTCGAGCAGTTGCGGGCCGCCGGGGAATTCAGTCCATTGCACGGCCACGCCTTGTGCGGCCAGACGCTTTTCCAGAGTGCCTTTGGCCTTGAGCAGCACCAGCGTGCCGTACTTCTGGTAACCGATCCGCAATGTCTCGGCTTGAGCTTGAGTGATGGCGCCGAAGGTGACAGCCGCAGCAAACAGAGCGACCAGACCACGACGCAAAAATACAGTGCGCATAGCGCTCTCCTTTTTGCTGTTGGGTTTTGGCTGCACCTGCTTGGCCGTTAGCGGCTGAGTAAGGTGAGTGGAGCAAATTCGGGTAAGGCTCAAATGCTCCAGCGAGCACTCAATAAACGTTCATTCAACAGGCCCGGCTCCAGCGGTTTCGGCCGGCGAGCCATGGCACTGACAAACTGATCCAGCGCTTCATGCAGACGCTGTTCCAGCGCTGGCGCCAGTTGCGCTTGGGCGCTGCCTTCGCCGTAAGCGATCTGGCTGTCCTCGGCAAAAATCCCTTGAAGCATTTCCTGGGCCTTCAATGCCGACAGCACAGGCTTGAGCGCGTAATCGACCACCAGCATGTGGGCGATGCTGCCGCCGGTGGCCATCGGCAGAACAATCTTGTGGTTCAAGGCGCGTTCGGGCAGCAGATCGAGTACGGTCTTCAGCGCCCCGGAAAACGACGCCTTGTAGACCGGCGTGGCGATCAGCAGGCCGTCAGCGTTTTCAATCTGCGCCAGCAGGTCGAGCACCTTCGGGCTATCGAAGCGGGCATGGAGCAGATCTTCGGCCGGGAAGTCCCGCACCTGATAACTCACCACTTCCACCCCTTGCGCCTGCAACCAGCGTTGCGAGCGCTCAAGCAACACTCCTGAGCGGGAGCGCTGGCTGGGACTGCCACCGAGTGAGACGACCAGCATTGAGACAATTCCTTAAGCGTTGCAGGCGATTCGCGGGTTGCGATCTCGCTTCGATGGGAGTGACCTTACCAGCTGATTTATATATCCATAAATCATATTTATTCATTTGGTTATGCGTTTAAGAGATATGCGATTTGCTTTGTTCCGGGCAAAAAAACAGGCCGTGAAAACGGCCTGAAATCCCCTGCTTTGTGGTTCTGGATTCTCAATTCTGTGTTGCTTGGACTGACGCCTTCGCGAGCAAGCCCGCTCCCACAGGGGAACGCATTTCAAATGTAGGAGTGAGCCTGCTCGCGATGACGGTGGTGGCTACACCGCCAATCTCACTGATTCACTTGTTCGGCTGCGGCGTCAGGCGCAGGTATGGCTTGACCGCGCGATAACCCTTGGGAAAGCGCCGCTTGATCTCTTCCTCATCCTTGAGCGACGGCACGATCACCACCTCTTCACCGTCCTGCCAGTTGGCCGGAGTTGCCACTTTGTAGTTGTCGGTGAGTTGCAGCGAATCGATCACCCGCAGGATCTCGTGGAAGTTGCGCCCGGTGCTCGCCGGGTAGGTGATGGTCAGGCGGATCTTCTTGTTCGGATCGATGACGAACAGCGAACGCACGGTCAGCGTGTCGTTGGCGTTCGGGTGGATGAGGTCGTAAAGGTCGGAAACCTTGCGGTCGGCATCGGCCAGGATCGGGAAATTGACGATGGTGTTCTGGGTTTCGTTGATGTCTTCGATCCACCTGTGGTGCGAGTCCACCGGGTCGACCGACAGCGCGATGGCTTTGACGCCGCGCTTGGCGAACTCATCCTTGAGCTTGGCGGTGAAGCCCAGCTCGGTGGTGCACACCGGGGTGAAGTCGGCCGGGTGGGAGAACAGCACGCCCCAGCTATCGCCCAGCCACTCGTGGAAACGAATCTTGCCGGCGCTGGAATCCTGTTCGAAGTCGGGGGCGATGTCGCCGAGTCTGAGGCTCATGGTGCTGCTCCTGATGAGTTATTGGAGAACTCAACTGTAGCTCGGGATTCGACATCATGAAAAAGAATAAATAAATAGATATCTAGAATCTAAAGGAATATTAAATATCGTTCACTGGACGCTCACCGGCATCGCGACGAACATCGCCCTCAAGGTTCGAGAAGGCCTTGAGTAGCTGCAAAAGAGGGGAATTTCGGGCCAGGCTTACGGGGGTGAGCCCTGACCCGAAAATGCAAAAGCCCCGTCCGGCGCGATGCCGGACGGGGCTTTTTTTACATCAACAGCTTGAACGCGCTATTACAGCAGCGGGATCGAGTAGCTGACGATCAGGCGGTTTTCGTCCTGGTCGCGTTGACCTGGGATGTCGTTGCGCCAGGTAGCGTTTTTCCACATGAAGCCCAGGTTCTTGGCCGGGCCTTCAGGAATAACGTAACCGATGGTCAGATCGCGTTCCCACTCGGAAGCACCGGTACCGTTCTCACGACGGTTGGAGCCAACGGTGTCGATATCATCGCCACGCAGGTAGACCAAACCGGCGGTCAAGCCAGGCAGGCCGACTTTGGCGAAGTCATACGAGTAGCGTGCTTGCCAGGTTTTCTCGCCGGCACGACCGAACTTCTGGATCTGCATGTCGGTGATGGTGTAGTTCGACGAACCGTCGCCCTGGTTCAGCCAAGGGAAGTCGGAGCTGCCGTTGGAAACCTGGTAGCCGCCACCGAAGGTGTGGCCTTCAACGGTGTACAGGAACAGGCCGCTGTACAGATTGTTGTCGATCGGGCCTTTGCCGCTGACGTTGCCGACGTAGTTACCGTTACCGAAGTAGGCTGCGGTGTTGCCATTGGCGCCGTCGTCGCTGCTGTGGAAGTAGCGGAAGTCAGACTTCAGCACGCCCGGGCCGATTGCCCAGTTGTGAACCAGACCCAGGAAGTGTTGCTTGTAGAAGTCTTCCAGGTTGCCGTAGTAGTACTGGGCAGTCAGGTCCTTGGTGATTTTGTAGTCACCACCGGCGTAGTAGAACTTGTTGCTGTTGGCAACGCGAGCGTTCGCACCACCAACGGACAGGTTCTCGTTGTTGCTGGAGTTACGACCTTTCACTGCTTCGATCTGACCAGCGACCAGGGTCAGGTCCTTGATCTCGCCGGAAGTGATCTGGCCACCCTGCCAGGTTTGTGGCAGCAGACGACCGTCGTTTGTCACGATGACCGGGTTCTTCGGCTGCAGGGTACCCAGCTTCAGTTCGGTCTGGGAGATCTTGGCCTTGGCGGTCAGGCCCAGGCTCGAGAAGTTATCAACAGCTTCGCCGTTGGACTTGCTCGGGAACACAGTGCCACCGTAGGAAGTCGAGGTTGCACCGTTGGTGCCGCCGCCCGAATCCAGGCGCACGCCCAGCAGGCCGATGGCGTCGATACCGAAGCCTACGGTGCCTTGGGTGTAACCGGAGATGAAACGCAGATCGAAGCCTTGGCCCCATTCTTCGTTCTTGTTCTGCGCGCCAGCCGCTTTGGTGCCGGAGTCACGGTTGTCATTGTTGATGTAGAAGTTGCGCAAGCCCAGAGTGGCTTTGCTGTCTTCGATGAAACCGGCGGCGCCTGCCTGCTGCGCCATAACCCCTACGGCCACAGCCAGGGCCAAGGTGGACTTGTTCATGTAAAGCTCCTCTCGTTTCTAATTCTTGTGTTCCTGGCCCGGGGTCTGATGCCCTAGATCCTAAGATGCGCGATTAGCGCCAGACCGTGACTGACAAGTCAATCGTAACCTTGTGTGTCTACGACCAAGGTCTAATCGCAGTGATTTGGTCCGTGCAGAGTAAAGATTTCCTGATAAACCCAAAAAGAATTTATTCATTCTTTTTCATATCATTCGGGAATATGGCCACTATCTAGCCATCTTCGCCCGGATACAACGTATCGGCGACTAAGCTCATTCCTAAATGGTATTTGTTAGCCTTTTTTTATATCGATTAGCTTTGGCGCAACCCCAATTCGTCAAACCCTATCGAAAAGGCGACGCCATGATGGCTAAACGCGCACTATCTAGTCAATTTGTTACAGTTTGTGTGTCGGCGCTGATTTGTTTTTCCGCGCAGGCTGCCAACCTCACCATCGGTTATCAAACCGGGATCGACCCCAGCAAAGTCCCCCAGGCCGACGGCACTTACGAAACAACCATCGGCCAGAAGATCGACTGGCGACGCTTCAATAGTGGCCCGGAAGTTGTGACAGCCATTGCCTCCGGCGATGTGCAGATCGGCAATCTCGGCTCCAGCCCTTTGGCAGCGGCCGCCTCACGCAATCTGCCGATCGTCGCCTTCATTGTTTCAGCGCAGATCAATGCCGCCGAGGCCTTGGTGGTGCGTAATGGCAGCGGCATCAATAGCCCGCAGGATCTGGTCGGCAAGACCATCGCCACGCCCTTCGTTTCCACGTCCCATTACAGCCTGCTCGGCGCACTCAAGCACTGGGGCCTGGACACCTCGAAAGTCAAAGTGGTGAACCTGCAACCGGCGGAAATCGCCGCAGCCTGGAAGCGTGGGGATATCGATGGCGCATTTGTCTGGTCACCTGCACTGGGCGAAATCCGCAAGACCGGCAAGACCCTGACCGATGCTGCACAAGTCGGCCAATGGGGCGCCCCGACGTTCGAAGTCTGGGTCGCGCGCAAGGACTACGCCGAGAAACATCCTGAGGTGGTAGCCAAATTTGCCAAGGTCACTCTAGACGCGTTTGCCGATTACGCCAGCCATAAAGACAGCTGGACGGCCGACTCGGCGCCGGTACAGAAAATCGCCAAATTGACCGGTGCCAACGCCGCCGACGTGCCGGAATTGCTCGCCGGTTCGGCGTTCCCTGATGCCAAGGCGCAGCAATCAACTGCACTGCTGGACGGCGGCACGGCGAAGGCGATTGGTGAGACGGCAAAGTTTTTGAAGGAACAAGGCAAGGTTGAAACGGTACTGCCGGACTATTCGCCGTACGTCAGCGCGAAGTTTGTGACTGAAAACAATTGAATAGGTGGTGAGGGGATTCATCCCCAATGGACTGCGCAGCAGTCCCCTGCTTTTGCTGAAGCGGGGGCCGCTGCGCGGCCCATCGGGGATGAATCCCCGCACCACAAGAATCCCTCGGTATCTTCAGAGGGTCTTTTCGAAGATCTTCGAGTTACGCTGATAGTTGTACAGCGACGCCCGCGCCGCCGGCAGGCGCTCGACGCTGCTGGGTTCGAACCCGCGCTCGCGGAACCAGTGCGCCGTGCGGGTGGTGAGGACGAACAGGGTTTTCAACCCTTGCGCCCGGGCACGGGTCTCGATGCGCTCCAGCAGCTCATCGCCGCGACCGCCATGGCGATACTCCGGATTCACCGCCAGGCACGCCAGCTCACCGGCGTCCGAATCGGCAATCTGGTACAGCGCCGCACAGGCGATGATCATCCCTTCGCGCTCGACCACGCTGAACTGCTCGATCTCGCGCTCCAGCACTTCACGCGAACGACGCACCAGAATCCCCTGCTCTTCCAGCGGGCTGATCAAATCGAGCAAACCACCGACGTCTTCAATCGCCGCTTCGCGCACCAGCTCGAATTGCTCCTGAGCGACCAGCGTACCGCCACCGTCGCGGGTGAACAGTTCGGTCAGCAGCGCGCCGTCTTCGGCGTAGCTGACGATATGGCTGCGCGCGACACCGCCACGGCAAGCCTCGGCAGCAGCATCCAGCAGTTCCGCCTGATAGTTATTGCCCAGACGCGCCAGATGCGCAGGCACCTGTTGCGGACGCAGTTCGCGCACCAGTTTGCCGTTCTCGTCGATCAGACCGAGGTCGGCGCCGAACAGCAGCAGCTTGTCGGCACCGAGGTCGATGGCGGCGCGGGTGGCGACGTCTTCGCAGGCGAGGTTGAAGATTTCCCCGGTCGGCGAGTAGCCCAGCGGCGACAGCAGCACGATCGAACGCTCGTCGAGCAGACGATTGATGCCTTTGCGATCGACCCGGCGCACTTCACCGGTGTGGTGATAGTCGACACCTTCAAGCACACCGATCGGCCGGGCGGTAACGAGGTTGCCGCTGGCCACCCGCAAGCGCGAGCCCTGCATCGGCGACGAGGCCATGTCCATCGACAGCCGCGCTTCGATAGCGATGCGCAGCTGACCGACCGCGTCGATCACGCACTCCAGCGTCGCCGCATCAGTGATGCGCATGCCGTGGTGGTAGTGCGGGGTCAGGCCGCGCGCAGCGAGGCGGGTTTCAATCTGTGGACGCGAACCGTGGACCAGCACTAGGCGCACGCCGAGGCTGTGCAACAGCACGAGGTCGTGGACGATGTTGCCGAAGTTCGGATGCTCAACGCCGTCGCCGGGCAGCATGACGACGAAGGTGCAGTCGCGGTGGGCATTGATGTAAGGGGACGCGTGACGAAGCCAATTGACGTATTCGGGCATGAACCTGGGCCTGTAATAAATAGCAGCCGAAAAAAGGGCGAAACGGAAAACGCACAGCGGGCTGATGGTTATCGTCGGAACAGGCTTGGCGACACGCGCGCTCTCCTCATGAATACGGGTTGGGGTGCTGGCAATTTACAGCGTTTGGTCTGACAAAACACCGTCCCCCCTGTGGGAGCGGGCTTGCTCGCGAAAGCGGTGAGTCAGTCGACATCGATGTACCTGATACAGCGCTTTCGCGAGCAAGCC
>NZ_JASCPO010000093.1:0-22746 GCF_029960145.1 Pseudomonas sp. PS01299
CCGATGCGGCTGAATGCAAGCTCGCTCGCAATTAATCTGAGCCAGACGGCTCCGTCAGTCGCAGTTAATTTGAGCCGAAAATTGCGTTGATTGCGAGCACGGCTGTTTTCGATTGCAAGCCGCTACACCTAAGGGAGACCACGTCACGATCCCAAGGCCCAGAGCATAAGAGGCCTGGAAAAGGTCAGCTTCAGGCTCACGGTGTACGAGGCTGTGTTCGAATTGAGCCGCTGCAATAGGTAGCGCATGGGTGAGCTCGGCTAATGTGACCGCTCGGGAAAGTCGCCACGCTGGAAAGTTAGATAGACCGGCGTACAGAATTTTCCCTGAGCGAGCCAAATCTTCGAAACCTCTGACGATTTCTTCCACCGGAGTTACACCATCTGGGTGATGTGCCCAGTAAATGTCGATCCGGTCGGTTTTAAGACGTCTTAGACTCGCTTCTACCGAGGTCACCAAGGCACGACGGCTGTTACCTGTAGCAAGCCTATTCGCGTTGGCTGCAGCACCGTTGGTGAATTTCGTGGCCAGCACGAAATCGTCTCGTCGTCCTTCAAGCAGAGTTCCGAGCAACTCCTCAGACTGACCGAATTGATAGATATCCGCTGTATCGACGAAGTTGCCACCGGCCTCTGCGTAGGCGTTAAAGATCTCCGCACTGGAGTCGGGATCTGCGCCGTAGCCCCAGCCAGTGCCGAAATTCCCTGTGCCGAGTGCGAGTTCTGAGACACGCAGCCCGGAATTGCCGAACGCTTTGTAGTTCATAGTTATCTCCGCATGTGCTGTAGATGCACTTGAGTCAACGAACGCAGCGGCTGCTGCTACTGGGGAAAGCTTTGCTGTCACGGATCGAGCATCAAGCCACGCCAAACAATGTTGGCAGGATTGTTGAGGGTATTGGATTCAGGCTTTTTTCGAGTGTCCCCATTTTGTACCAACGGTGCGCTCGCAATCTGTCCGCTCAATTCCCTCAAGCGTTCCTCAACAGCATTTGCCGTTTGCCTTAGCGCTTTGGCATCTTCGCCAGACAAGAGAGGGGCTTCAGCGGAAAGACCGCTTACTGCAATTTCTGCGAGAAAATCTCGAGTGACGCTTCCTTCCGAAGGTAGAGTTTCATCTAGCGACCCCATGACTGAAGCCGATATCTCGACATTTATGCGGCCCATTTCTGGCTCCTCACCAAACACCAGTTACGCTACGTTTATGACTACTTTCCCTTTGGATCTTCCCTGTTCGACATATGTGAGTGCCTCAGCGATAGACGCGAATGGGTAGACTTTGTCGATAATCGGTTTGATGGCGCCCGACTCAACCAAAGAAGTGATTTCTTTCAGTTGTGCGCGGTTGGCGCGCATAAAAACGAATGAGTATTTAACCCCGGCTGCGCGTGATGCTTTTCGAATGCCAAGGCTAATCAAGCGCAGGATCTGCCTGACTGGCCAAGACAACCCTTCTGCTTGGCCGAACTCAGGCGTTGGGGGGCCGGAGATTGATACGAGTAGGCCCCCTGGCTTGAGGCACATCACTGATTTTTTGAGAACATCTGCACCTAGGCTGTTGAGTACAACGTCGTAGTCGTTAAGGACAGCCTCAAAGTCCTGCTTTTTGTAGTCAATAACAATGTCCGCCCCGAGCGCTTTCACCCACTCAACGTTCGGTGTGCTCGTAGTTGTCGCGACGAAAGCGCCAAGGTGCCTGGCCAACTGAATAGCGATGCTACCTACGCCTCCAGCCCCAGCGTGAATTAGTACCTTTTGGCCCTTCTTCAGCTTTGCTGTCTCGACCAGAACCTGCCATGCCGTGAGCGCGGCTAAAGGCAGTGAAGCGGCTTGCTCCATGCTGACGTTGCGAGGTTTCAAGGCTAAAGCGACCTGGTTAACAGAAATAAGCTCAGCAAATGTTCCGATGCGATCTTGCGGGGGACGCGCATAGACTTCGTCACCAGGTCTGAACAGGCGGACATCTGATCCAACGCGAACCACAACGCCGGCCAAATCATTTCCCAATATCAAAGGAAAGGTGTATGGGAGAATCTGTTTGAATTCTCCTGTTCTGATCTTCAAATCCAGAGGATTGATGCTTGTAGCGTGTATTTGAACGAGAACGTCGTTGGCGCCGACTTTTGGTTCAGCTAACTCACCGATACTTCCACTGCTCTTGCCGTATTGGTTGATATAAAAAGCTTTCATGTTAGGTCAACTCTTAGTAGCCGAGAGCGGCGAGGTTGGTGGCTGCCCAGTGTTTGGGGGCTTTCAAGTTCTCAGGAATGTCAATGCCTTGGGAACGAAGTCAGCGTGATGCTGGAAAATTCCTCCATGTCCGGCGTCTTCATAAATGATCAGTTGAGCGTTGGGAATGCGGCTGGCCAGCTCAGTCGAGTTCACAGTGGGTACCATGATGTCGCTGTCGCCGTTGGCAATAAGGGTTGGAACCTGTATGCGACTGAGATCTTGAGGCGACTGGCGACCCCAAGCAGTTATTGCCCTCAGTTGTCGCATGAACGCTGATGGGGTGGGGCCTTTATCGCGTTCTTTTGTTCTCTCCGTCAGGCGTTTTAGAAAAGCGCGCGCCGCACTCTGACCGTTAGCCGATGGGGTGAAAAAAAGGTAAAACTTTGGATCGCGCATTGTCACTAGGCCCTTCAGCATCAACGGCCAAGCCACAGACCACACTTTGTCGATGCCCTGGCCACCAGCAGGCCCGGTTCCGGTCAAAATGAGTTTTCGCACAATCTCAGGCGCTTTTAGCGCGATGTCTTGCGCTACAAATCCACCGAGTGAGAAACCCAATAGATCGACTTTCTGGAATCCCAGAGTGCGTATAACCGCAATCGCGTCGTTTGCCATTTCGCTAACAGTTAAAGGTGCGGTTCCACCAGAGCCGCCGATTCCGCGATAGTCAATGGCAATGACCCGATGCTTCTTAGCTAGACCGTCAACGATTCGAGGATCGAAGTTATCCAGGACGGCGCCCCAATGGTTCAATAGAACGAGCGGCGATCCGTCTCTCGGGCCCAAGTCCCGGTAGGCAAATGTTGTTCCTTCTACATTGACCCACAGGTTGGCGGATTGGACGAACAGCCCCTGCGGCCCAGGATGATTATTTGTGGATTGAGCGGTCATTTGCGCACCGTGTCCGTTTGAGGTACAGATTGGTGAGAGGAGAACAATGTGCAGCTAACGCTCTGCCTTTAGGGCTCTGTGTGAGCGTTTGCTGCATCACGGTCACGCCTTATTTTTTATAGCGCTTGGCAACTTCGGCTTGGCGGATATCTGCCAACAAACCCTGGCGGGCAGTCTGTAGAACATCCCAGTGGGCCTCGTCTTGTACAGGTGGTATGGTCACTGGTTCTCGGCGATCAAAACCAACCATCGCGGCATCAACTAGGTCTCCGACTTCCATTATTTCGCTAATGGCATTGATGTCGTAGCCTCCGCGCTCCCAGATTTCGGTACGGGTCGCGGCTGGCAGTACGGCTTGGATATACACGCCTTTGGGGGCGAGTTCGAGGCTCAAGCCTTGTGAGAGAAAAAGCACAAACGCCTTGGTTGCGCCGTAGACCGACATTCCATATTCCGGTGCCAGTCCTACGACCGAGCCAATATTGACAATCGCTCCACTGCCAGCTTGTGACAGGCGAGGGGCTATGGCGCTGGTGAGTCGTACTAGCGCAGTCGTGTTGAGTGCGACTAGGTTGGCAACGCTGTCAGTGGATTGCTCAGTGAAGCTACCGGATAGAGCGGCGCCCGCGTTGTTCACAAGAATGCTGATACTGGCGTCGTCGCGAAGGCGAGTTTCGACAGTCGTCAAATCGGAAGTTTGAGTCAGGTCAGCCTGGATCACGTCAACGGTAACACCGTGTTGCTCGCGCAGACGGGAAGCCAAAGCGTCCAAGCGGTGTTTGTCACGGGCGACCAGCACCAGGTTGTGCCCGCGTCCTGCGAAACGCTCCGCGTAGGTTGCACCGATTCCGGTGGAGGCGCCGGTAATCAAAACGGTTCCAGGGATGCTCATAATAGGATGCTCTTTAATTGATGTCGGTTAACGATTCAGTCGCGATTACTGCTCAGCCTTGCTTGGAACTGGACTCGGCAAGTGTCGGGTAGTCGATGTAGCCAGCCGCACCGCCGCCGTAGATAGTCGCCGGGTCGAATGCGGACAACTTAGCGCCGGTCTTGAGCCGCTCTACCAGATCAGGGTTGCCAATGAACGGACGACCGAAGGCGATCAAATCCGCTTTGTCATCGTTGAGTTGCGAGGTTGCGAGATTCAGGTCATAGCCATTGTTGGCGATGTAGGTGTTTTTGAAGCGATGGCGCAGGGAGCCAAAATCAAAAGGCGCGACGTCGCGCGGCCCGCCAGTTGCACCCTCTACCACGTGGATGTAAACCAGGCCCAAGGCATCGAGCTGGTCAACGACGTAGTCAAATTGTGGTTGCGGGTCACTGCTTGAAATACCGTTGGCTGGTGACACTGGAGAAAGACGAATACCTGTTCTGTCGGCACCAATTTCTTCTACTACAGCGGCAGCGACTTCGAGCAGCAAGCGAGCGCGGTTTTCAATGGATCCACCATAGGCATCTGTGCGCACGTTGGAGCCGTCTTTGAGGAATTGATCCAACAAATAACCGTTTGCACCATGGATCTCTACGCCATCAAAACCAGCTGCAATCGCATTTGCCGCTG
This sequence comes from Pseudomonas sp. PS01299, assembly GCF_029960145.1. Taxonomy (NCBI): domain Bacteria; kingdom Pseudomonadati; phylum Pseudomonadota; class Gammaproteobacteria; order Pseudomonadales; family Pseudomonadaceae; genus Pseudomonas; species Pseudomonas sp. PS01299. The sequence continues at coordinate 4,687 of NZ_JASCPO010000093.1, forward strand.
CAACCCGAAAATCATTCACGATCCCTGGCAGTTCGCTGGCATCAAGGGCTCGGGGTTCGGAGGCGTCCTCGAAGCTGTTGTTGACGAAAACCTTCGTCGCGGCTCCCAGGGAAGAGGGCGCCACTGGCGCGGAGCCATTAGGCTGAAGGTCAACGTGGGAAACGCGCCCTACGTGCCAAAGCTGCATGAAGATGTGCCCGCCTTTCGCGTGAACGGCTTGTGTGACTGCGCGCCATCCTTCTATCTGCTCCTGCGTGTAAATCCCTGGCGTGTCCTGATACCCCTGACCTTGCTGCGAGATTTGAGTGGCCTCGGAAATCAGGAGGCCGGCAGAGGCCCTCTGGCCGTAATAGATCGCAGCAAGTTCACTTGGGACGAAACCCGATCCTGCGCGGTTTCTCGTGAGCGGTGCCATCACGACTCTGTTGGAGAGTGTGAGTGAGCCAAGTGTGTAGGGCTCAAACAAGGTCTTGTCGTTCATATAGATTCCATGCTCGTTGATCAATGACGGTCATCTGCTCCCTCGCGGCAAAGATACGCTGCAGGGGCTTTTATGATGTCGACCATAATCAAAGGTGTCAACAGTTTTGATTATGGTCGACATCAGAGTATAGTAAGGCCAACATTAGTTAGGCTAAGGGGGGCGCAATGAAGATCACCAAAACGCAATCACTCGCCAACCGGGCTCACATTGTGGACACAGCTTCAGAACTGTTTCGTGAGCGTGGATACGATGGTGTCGGTGTGGCGGAGCTGATGGCCACTGCTGGCTTTACTCAAGGCGGCTTTTACAAGCACTTCGGTTCCAAGGCTGATCTGATGGCTGAAGCTGCTGAAAATAGCCTTTCGCAATCGCTCGCCCGTACCTCCGACCTCGATGTGGCGGGTTTCGTAAACATGTACGTATCTAGGGATCATCGAGACGGTCGAGGCGAGGGTTGTACGATGGCGGCACTTTGTGGTGACGCTGCGCGTCAGTCAGATGACTTGAAGGCAACCTTTGCCACGGGTATAGAGAGCACGCTGGCTGCGCTCGAGGAAAAGTACCTAGAGGGTCTGGATGTGCCGAAGCAGGATGCTCGAGCGAAAGCGATTGACCTGCTAGCGCATGCAATAGGAGCTGTCATGTTGTCGCGGGCATGTCCGGATGACTCTCCTCTTGCAGATGAGATACTGGAAGTTTGCCGAACCCAGCTATTGACGTCGTTATCGGTCAAGGACAGCAGCCAGGATCGCAGCCGCAACAAGTGAATTGGACGCTTTAGCCTTTGTTTCCTCCAGAAGTGATGTAGTACCTACGACCCCTGGGGCCTATACAGACGTTTCCAGAAGAGCAGGGCAAGGTGATCCGTAACTTTGAGCTACCCTAGGAATTTTCTGAGCGCAGGTCGCGCTTTAGAAGCGGCGTCGCAGTTCGCCGCGTCGCACACGCTTTTGAACGATAACCATTTATCTGGCTAGCCATCCAAGCTGATGCGAGCCCAATCATTCTTCTTTTCGCATACCTGTACCTTCTCGCCGCGTCTCACGTTGGAGATTACCCTGCAACCCAGCTTGTCACGCAGATTCAACCTATCCGCGTTTACGAACTGATTGACTGGTAGGGTCTGTGCTGGCTGGGTTGCTGTTAACGGAGCAGAAACTAACATACTCCGGGTAGTCTGTTGGCTAAGCGGGGCCGGAGTTGGAGGCGTGTCTTTTCCCCCACGGCCCAAAGGACTGCGAATAGAATCAGAAGCGAGATGAACCGTGACTCAGATTTTACACGCACATCCTTTGCCTTCGTTTAGCTTGCTCCCGACGGTCGCTTTCCATAGTGCAGTAGTGACGTGACTGATAGCTTAGCCAAGCCTCCACTTTGCGCAGCCTGCCTACCTTAAAGATTGTTGGCTTTGCCGCGTCTATTATCTCGAGTAGTCGTTATTTCTCTAATGGGGATTGGCACCACGTGGCAATGATCTGAGCGTCAAGAGCAAACCTGACAACAACATCTGCAGCAGTTATATGGTGATCCGCGCTATATAGCTGTCGACCGCCTGCAGCCAAGCCACGCTTCGTCGCCCAGTGAAGTCAAAGATGCTCTTGCTGCCGATAAAACTGGTGGTGTGAATTGCCCCGGATTAACTAAACCTTGCACGCTCATTGCCCCCATAGGGTTGAAGTCGATACCCGGTGCTGCTCTCATTAATTCACTCGATTTCTCCAGCAGCTTAAGTGGGTTTGATTAGGGCAAAGAACGTGCTCTAACGTGAGGCAGAGATTACTTCAGTTGAGCTGATTGGATGAACCAACCACTATGCTGCAGCTTTCGGTTGTCCATGAGAGGAACTCTTTGGGAAAACCAACAGCGTGTCGGAATGGTTAAGTCTGCCGAGCTTTTCCGTAATGCTGATCGATCTCCTGGTAAATTGGATAAGTCGTCGCAAAGAGACTCGATTTGATCCTTTTGTAAACCACGGGTAATAAACACCAGCCGGCTATACCCATCTGCGAATTCACCTTCTGTAGGCCAAGCGGGCAATCTTACGAGCGGATAAGCGATGTCTTGTACACATTGCACGACCAGTGGTCTGGAGTCATCAGCTGCTAACATCAAGCCCTTAACTCGCAGCAGGTGTTTACGGTATTTGCGCAGTATGTGCCCCATCACGAGTGAGAATCCGAACCAGGGGACTTCCTGGGTAAAGCGAACGACAAAACTTTGGGTTTCACTGGTGTGATGCACACTGGAATTGTATGTGCTGGAGCGCCAAATGCTTCTGTCGTTTTGCTCTGTAACGGCTTTGCCATCGTTGCTGACTTGTCTCAGACTCACCTCTGCTCCCTGCGTGAACTGAGTGCTCGCCATCCAGGTCGGGAGGCTTATTTTCTGCCGGTGCGCGTGCCCATACAGGCCATTGCCGGCCAATAGATCGAGGGGAGCCTGGCCTCTGCGCACAAGCGTTTGTGCAGCATGGGCATTGAGTTGTGAAAGGCTGGCTTGCAATTGCTCCACGGCCTGGGTTCCCGCCAGGTCGCACTTGGTTATCAAGAGACGATCCGCGGCTACGATTTGTCGCGTGGTTTCAGAGTAGTCTTGAAGCTGCTCCTGTCCATGGGTTGCGGAAACCGTCGTGAGAACGCCATCGCACAGGTAACGGGCGCTGACAAAAGCATCCTCCATCAAGGTATAAATAACCGGCACTGGGTCTGCCAGGCCGGTGGTTTCGATAATGACGCGGGTGATAGGTGCAATGTATTGGCGGGCACTTCTCTCGGACAAAGACTTGAGTGCACCAACCAAATCTCCTTGGGTGCGACAGCACAGACAGCCTGAATCCAGCAGCACAATCTGATCATTGATATGGTCAACCAAGTGATGATCAATACCGACATCACCAAACTCATTGACCAAAAGTGCCACGCCCGACATGCCGGGCTGGCTGGCCCAGTGGTTCAACAGTGTGGTCTTGCCCGAACCGAGGAAGCCCGTCAGGACAGTGACAGGAATACGGTCTACTGCGGCTTTTTTGAGGGCGTAGGCGGCGGGAGAAAGGTCAGGCGTCGAGGTCGTCATGATTGGATGAGTCTCCATGAGTTTGTTTTTTTTGTTATAGATGGGCGTCTCCACGAACCCTAAACTGCCGGGTTCGTGGAGAGCGCCACTTAACGTTGCATCAACCTACTCAGGCGCGTCTGCGCAGTAACTCCAAGGTTTCCAATACAGTCTCGGGATGAAGCCCGGGATTAACTGATGCAAAGTAAAACTCACCTTCGGCCAGAGGATTGGGAACGCTGTGAGTGAACTCGGCGCTGATATCCCTGCCTCGGGACAACGATCCAGTGTTGGCTCCTGCCTCTGTAATCACGGTGTCGAACTCATCCAGCCCGCTATCAGGTACCGAGGTACCTGGAGGCAAGCGCAGGCCAAGCGACCAACCATAGTGCCGCACCACGTTGACGACAGAACTGTAGCGCTGCAGGTCGGCGGCGCTGAAGGCAGAATCACCTGCAGCTTCCTCCAATAACACTCCGCTTACAGGGGTGGTGGACACTGCCCGCAGCAGATCGGCCAGATACATGCTGGCATCCTCTACGATGTCAGCATCCGGTGTTTCGTCAGGTTGGTCGGCCAACCAATTGGCATGGCGCAACCAATGCCGTGGTGAAGGCATGGCAATCACCAGTGGCACCCGCCCCCGCAACTGAGAGTCCACCGCACCGATGACTTCAGCGAGCAATGCCTTGGGCTCCTCCTCGGCCAACAAGGCGCGCAACGCTGTCGTCGGACGCCGCCGCTTGGGAAGGCGGCTTTCTAATCCACCATTACGGGCTATCCATGAATCGAATAGCTCGCCTACCTCCAGGACTGCGACATCCGTTTTGAGTAAACCGTGGGCCTGTGAAAACCAGGCGAGAAAACTCGCAGAGCTAGTCCAGACATCGGCGTCTGCGCTACCTTGCAGTAGACGCCGAGTGTAGGCTGAGGATTTAAGCCATATACGTATGGCTCCGTTGCCTGCCGGTAGAGGCAAATGCTCGGCAAATGGCGTACTCATCTTTTTTCATCCATTAATGCTCCTACTGCTGCAAGCCGGTTTTCCAGTTCTTCGATACGTACATCTTTTGGATGACGCATGTAGTTAGGCATGGGTTCGTTGGCATGGCGGGTTTTGTCCGGAGTGCCCATGTAGAGTGTTTCGGTGTCGTCACCCCAGCAACCGAAGAATGGAAGATGAGCAGGTGGCTTTGGTTTGTTCCAGGACTTGATGAACTCCGCGTAAGGGATGCCACGGGAGAGCCGGTCTTTGCGTTCGTTGTCGCGTAGCGCCCGAGTCGCCTGATGGTCGACAATGAGGGTGTCGGGAGCAATTTTGACCTTGTACAAACGCTCAGCCACACCATGTGAGATCAGCTCTTCTTCCAGGTCTTTAACGACCAAAGCCGGATCGCGTTCCAGCAAGTCGCCGTAACCCGCACCGGCCCCTTGAGAAATCATGAACAGCTCGCCGCGATTGGAAATCTCAAAACCCATGCCCATGTGATGGGTGGTGTAAGTGGCTCCATCAAAGGACTGATCGTTCATGATCTCCTCGATGGAGTGCTTGAATTTTTCTGGTTCATTGAGCAGCACATCGTAGACGTCCACGCCCTTGACCTTGGACAGCGGATAAGTGCCACAGGCATATCCCCCAAACAGACCCTGGAGCGGGGGAACCTTGGCACCTTGGGCGGTGGTCATGAAGCCCCATTCTTCACTATCTTTGGTCGCCACAATCATGGTGTAGCCCTGGCCGCCACGAAACTTGCCCGGGGCGATAGCGTCGCGGGTCATTTTCTTGGAGACCAGTTGCAGGAACGGTACGTCCTCTTCGTTCAGTTCTTGCTCGCCGACATCCGCCATGGTGGCGAAGATTGGCTGCAAGCCTGGCTCGCCATCCATGTCCACGCGTGCACCACCGCCCATGCCGTTGAGGTCAGCACACAGGTTGCCAAGCGTCTCGCCATGCTGGCTGACCCCGCCCCAGATGAAGGTGTTGATCATGTTGAAGCTGGGTGCATGGACTTTGGTGTATTTTTCCGGGCAGCTATAGAGGAATTTGGCGACGGCGTGTTGGCCGGCGGTAAATCCGGTGAATATGGACATCAAACTCTGCGAGTTGGGCGCGTTGTAAGACGAGTTGAGGATAGAGAAGGGGTCGGTGATTACTTCGATGGGCGCAAAGGCCGCTTGCCCACGGGGCAGATCGGGCCAGATGTAGCACATTACCAACTGCGAGAGCATGCCCTTGAGTCCGGCGAGGACGGTGTTAGTCGGGCGGTTGGTAAATTCCGGTGCAGAGCCACGGAAGTCGAAGATAAGTCTGTCGCCCTTTTTGGTCAGTTGGCAATTGATTTTGGCGATGCAGTTTTCACGCAGCGTGGAGTCTTGAACGATGAACGTGCGCACGGTCATGTCAGGCCATTCGCTGATACGACGTTTGACTTCGGTGCGCACGTTTTCCATGGTCAAGCGCAGGGTGGCAATCAGGGCATCCGGGCCATCGGTTTTGAGGACATCCTCAATGCGCTGCTTAATGCGCAGGCAGCCATAGAGTTTGACCTTCATGTCCTCGTACTGGAGCTTGGGCTCGCGTACCGAGTTTTGCAGGAAGGTCAGCAAGTCGCGTTTGATCTGGTAGTTTTCCACGACCTTGAACGGGCTCATTTTCAGCCCTTCATCGCTCGGGCTTTCTGCCATAGACGGCATCCCCCCGGGTTCGATCGCACCGTTTTCGCCTTCATGAACCGTGGCGGCTACCCAGCAAACCAGTTTTCCTTCGTGGAAAATCGGAAGGATCATGCTCTGGTCGGTGTTGTGTACGTTGCCATAGCGTGAGTCATTGTGAATGAAGCCATCGCCGTCGCGGACACCCACAGTAGGTTCGTTGATCCAGTTCTTGATGATGAACTTAATCGGATGGTGCACCAAGGCTGAAAACAGCAGCACGCCGCCAGCACTGGCGATTGCTAGATCCCCCGATGCTGAGTAGACGCCGGTGATGACATCGCCCCATTTTGCACCCGGGGCGGCACCCATCTGTTCGACCATCTCATAGCCTTCGTCACATCCCGATTGCAGGCGGTCACGAATCTTCGCGATTGTGTGGGTGTCATTTTGTTTGTGGATGCTGATGTCTTCTTGTTCCGAACGCTCCATCAAGTCATGGTTGTTCATGATCTCCGGATCCGGGGCGAGGAATAGCGTCGTGTCCTCAAGGAATTTCTTGATCAGCGCAGCATCTTCTGGACTGGGAGCCTGGCCGGGTGTTTTGATCGAAATATCGTTCATGTCTGGATCCTTTCTCGAGTTTTTTAAATTCAATTGATCAATGGGTGGATTGATCGCGAAGAAACCAAGAGGCGTTCTGCAGTGCCGCGACGAAGTTCCATCCAGGGTTAACCAGGAAGGTGGTGACTTCAGAGGCCACAATCGCCGGCCCACGTATTTGCACTCCAGGATCAATATCTGAACGATTCCAGACCGGTGTATCAAAGGCCTCCTTGTGGCCTGCGAAGTAGCATTGGCGAGTAGACGAAGGTGCTGGTGGTTGTTTGCGCTGCTCTAATGGCACTGGCTTGATGTTGCCAAACTGCACTGTCTCATGGTGCACATAAGCAGCCACTCGGATGGTGTTAATGCGGATACCGGCTTCTGGGGCTTGTGATCCTTCTCCGAATCGGCTGCCATAGTCAGTGGAAAACTGGGCTATGAGGGCCAATACATCGGCAGGGCCATGCACCGAGTGCTGGGGAATGACTGCCGTTGTCTGGACTAACTGGTTGCCGTAGCGCATGTCCAGTTCCAGGTTGTGACGGATGTCCTCGCGCTCGATGCCTTGGCGCAAGAGGTCTTGAGTGCCGCGTTCCTTGAGCGCCGCCACGATATCGTTGAATCGGTCGTAGTCGTCGAACAAGTGACGCGTGTTGGAGTCGTACAGCACCATGTACAGAGACTTTTCGTGGATATGTAGCTGGTGAATATTGCCCGCACCTACGGCTGAGAACACCGAGCTGAATGGCGGAGCAAGGATCCTGTCAATGTTGAGGTTCTGCGCAATGCTGCAGCAGTGCAACGGGCCGTTGCCCCCATAGGCCAGCATGGTGAAGTCTTTGGGGTCGTAGCCTCGAGCACGCAGTTCCGTGAACAGGCCGTTAGCCATGTTGTCGTCGACTTTCTCGCGGATGAGCAAGGCTGCCTCGATCACATCGCAGTCCAAATCTTCGCAGATGGTGTCTTCGATGGCCGTCACGGCCCGTCGCGCATTGAGGGGAATGGAACCTCCTGCATAATTTTCTGCGCTGAGGTAGCCGAGTACCAAGTCGGCGTCCGTCACCGTTGGCTTCAAACCGCCACGGTCGTAGCAGGCAGGGCCAGGGTCAGATCCCGCTGACTCGGGCCCACATTTAACGGTGCTGTACATGCTGTCAAAGCTCGCGACCGAGCCGCCGCCTGCACCCAAGGTCACCAGATGCACCATAGGTACCGAGACCATCCAGCGGTCGATGACGGGGTTGAAGTCGTAGTGCTTGATGCCCCCATCGACCACAATACCGATGTCGTAGCTCGTACCACCCATGTCAGTCGCAACGACGTTTCCGAGCGCCGCCTGCATGGCCAGATGCTCTGAGGCGGCGATACCCGATACCGGGCCAGAGTGGATAGTTTGCAATGCGTCGGTGGAGTTAAGCTGGGCCATGCCGCCCGAGTTATGAATCACCAACATCGGCTGTTCGTATTGGTGCGTACGCAGGTTTTGCTCCAGCGTCGAAAGCGCATGGTACATGGTGGAGTGAAGATATCCGTCGATGATAGCCGAGGCTGAGCGTACGTATTCACCCTTACGACCCGATACCTGGTGCGACAGGATGATTGGAATAGCTCCCAGCAAATGGGAGGGATATTCCTCCTGCAGAATCTCTTCGATACGTTGCTCGTGTTCCGGGTTGACCACGGAATTGAGTAGTGAGACGACAATGATCTGTGCGCCTCTATTCACCAGTTCGCGGATCTGCAAGCGAACATTGTCTTCATCAAGGGCCATGACGAGCTTGCCCTCGAAATCCAGCCGCTCGCGAACGCCTCGAATCATGCTAGGTAGCACCAGTGGATCAGGTCGACTGGCGTTGGGTATGTCCGTTTGGCCGAGGATGTCCAGCCCCTCGCCATAGCCGCGACCACGGCTCAGAGGGACAGTTGCCTCATAGCCGCAGGTCACCAGCATGCCGATTTTGGGGCCCTTGTGTTCGATCAAAGCGTTGGTGCCCAGGGTGGTCGCATAGCGAACCGAATCCACGCTCGAGAGGACATCGGCCAATTCCAAGTTAAGCGTCTTGCAGCCTTTGCCCAGTGCTTGATTGAAACCCAGTGCGAGGTTGTGATGGGTGGTCAGTGCTTTGGTTTCGATGTATTTGCCATCCCAAACCACGAAGCAATCGGTGAATGTCCCACCAATATCGACAGAAACTCGTCTCATATCATTTCCCTTTTTCTTGTAATTGAGTGGAAGTGAATTGCTTAGTGTTTGTGGTCGTCTGAGCGCTGGATTACAGCAGGGCCGACGCTTACTTCGAGAACTTCAGGACGGCTCGCCCACTGTGTGCGCAAGGCAGGCAGATCAGGCTGCATGTCATGCAGAGGAGGGTGACCAGGAGGGACATACTCGGTTTCTACCTGGGTACCGCATTGGGCACAGTAATACTCAAGAATGCGTACCCATTCCGGATCGGGGCTGAACGTGTATCGATATTTTTCCGGTGCCAGGATAGGTGGGTGGATATCCCGTGGATCACGGTCATATACCAGCATGCCTTCCTTGTATCCCTTATGGGCTGTACCGATGACGTGGTCGCAAACCCGACATTCCCATTGCTCCGCATCCAGGTCTAGGCGCAGGTATTCGGTCATTAATACTTTCATGTTCATGCCTCCCTGTTCAGTAAGATGTCTTGGTGGTCGCTGATGACAAACGTCCAACCGTCGAGCACCTTGCAGGTGAAGAAGTCCTCTTCGATGATCGCGGGCCCTTGGGCAAAATCGCCGACTTTCAAATCAGCTAATCGATAAACCGGAACATCAACGCGACCATTATTGCGAGTCAGAACATTGCGAGTCGTACTGGAGAGGGCGGCAGTTGTAGGAACGAATCGAACCGGCTGATTTGCGTCTTGACGCAATTGTTTGACAGCGGTGACTTCAAGTTCGGCGATGTGAGCCTCAGTCAGTGCAGATTGATAACCCGACTCACTTTGTAGTGGGAAAATGAGTTCCTGGCCTTTGGTATCGGTTATGACAAGGCGCGATTTGATGACGTAGTCGTCGGCTTGAAAGCCTTCAGCGAACATATCGCGCCCGGCCTTCAGACTCAGCTCTGTCAATGCGTCTTCAACATGGCCGTGGCTACGTTGGTCAGCGTCCAGCACCACGCTGTAACGATGGGAGATATCACAGGTGCCGATGCCGAACGCACTGAACACTGCTGCCATGTAAGGAACCGCTACACGATTGATGCCGGCGTTCTCGGCCACGCCACAAGCATTGAGAGGGCCTGCTCCACCAAAAGCAAGCAGTACGGTTTCCTGGCTGACTTGGGTGACGCGCAGTATCTCACTGGCAATCTTGGCCTCATATGCGCGCTCCATCTCCCTCAGGGCAGCGTCCGGCTCCAGGCCCAGAGGAGAAGCGATATGGATGGAGATAGCGGTCGCCGCGCGATCCAGATCCAGTTGCATGCCTCCACCAAAGTAGGATTTTGGATCAAACAAACCCGAGAGCAAGCTGGCATCGGTAATAGTTGCTTGCGTGCCGCCTCGACCAAAAGCCGCAGGCCCAGGTACAGCCCCGACACTGTCAGGGCCGATCACGATTTTGTTATCGACCACTTTGAAAATCGAACTACCACCAGCACCGGCGCTGGTGATTTCACTCAGAGGGAATGAAACACTGATACCTTCAACCCGACCTCGCCGCACTTCGGACACGCTTCCCTCGATGCATTGGCCGATGTCAGTGGTGGTACCGCCGACATCTATAGCAACAACGTCACTCATCCCATAACGGATCGCAAAGGATTTCATACCCTCCATGCCGCCACGGGGCCCGGAGCTGTAGGTTTTCACGGCGACAGTTTTGGCAACACGGGACGCATCGCCGTCGTTGCGAAATATCAGCAGTGGATTTTTCGTGTTGAAACCCCGGAGCCGATTTTCCGCATTGAACAGAAACTGCTCCATTGCAGGGTGCAGAAAGGAGTTAATCAGGGCTGTCCAAGTGCGGCGTACTGGATCCGCATCCATGCTCAGGTCACTGCCATAGAGCGTAGGGACAGCGCCAAGTAGATGGCGGGGGTATTTGCGCAGCACGACTTTGCGGAAAATATTCTCCAACGCTTCGAAGTTCTTGTCAGAAAAACTGACGACGATGCGGTTGGCGCCCGCGGCGGTGAGAGTGTTTATGGATTTTACAATCTCCATCTCCGCATGCTCGATGCCCAGTGTTGAGGTGTCCAGCAAACTGACGCGTTGGCCCACCAAGGCATCGTACAAGTCAACATCGTGCTGTTTTATCAGTTCTGAGAGTTCACTGTCGTTGAGACTGGTGATCAACCCGAGCTTAGGGCCCTTTCTCTCGCATATTGCATTAGTGCCTTGAGTTGTGGAGTAGCGGATCAGGTCTACTTCCTCAAGCAGCCGCCGTACATCGGGCTCCCCATAAAGCACGCCGGAGGCTTTTTTCAGTCCTTCAAAAAAACAGTTGCTTAGATCATAGGGAGTGGTGAGTACCTTGGTCTTCTTGACGTCGGTATCAGTGAGTATGCAGATGTCGGTGAGTGTTCCACCGTTATCAATATTAATTTGTAATGTCACGGGTCTATGTCCTTTTGTTTGTTATCGGTCGAATGGTGTTGTTATGCACCGTCCTCCGTATTGCCGTTGCCGGCTTAGGCTCTTGAGCGTGTGACGCTTCACTGCATGTGAGCAGCTTCTTTGCGGCTGCGAAGTAAGAGAGAGCAAACGGCATGCCATAACGTCGATGATATTTAATCAATTGATTTCTATGGTATTAATTATTGACTCTAAGTTTTCTTTGAGCGGGTTTATGGGTAAACCGTTTGATTCTCGGACGGATGAGTGGATGATTTTCGTTCGATTCCAAGGGGAGGCATATCTGGATGTCGTTCGGGCATTGAACAAACCAATGCGACGCCGCTGATCTTCTTAATCTGTGTGTGGGGGTGCGCGCGTGCGGGTGAAGGGGTACAGTTAAGACACACCTCTATGAGGTGCGTGGTTTGAATGGGCGTATTGTACTTTTAGCTCTCGCCCTGAAAACCAGACAGGGACATCAATAATAAGAATAGAGGGTGTGTCTATGAATGCTCCGTACCTGGAATTCGGCTACCCGAGACCAGAACACGACGGTCAGGTATTGGCCGCTTGGGAGAGCGTCCTCAATGGCGCTGAAACACCTGCTTCGGTCTTGCGCTATCCAGTGGGCGACTCCTGGAGGCGCTGCCTGGACAAAAACGTCAACCCTACGCTTCGACACGCGCCGGAACCGGTAAATCGGGCGCAACTCGAGACCATACGCGACAGTCAGGCGCGCCTACTGGACGTCAGTACGGAGGCCATGGCGGTGGCCAATCAATTTCTTGCCCAAACCGGAACGATCATTGTATTGGCCGATAGCAGCGGCATGATTATCGAAACAGGCGGTGACCTGCAGACCCTCAAAAGCGCGGAACACATTCATCTGCTTCCTGGCAGTCCGTGGAGCGAAGATATTTGTGGGACTAACGCGATTGGCACCGCGCTGATGCTGCAACGTCCTGTACAGGTTCATGCCGGTGAGCATTTTTGTGAAGGAATCCAGCGATGGACTTGTTCTGCCACAGTGATCCGCGACCCGTCTGATGGCCATATACTTGGGGTACTGAACGTTTCGGGAGAGTCTCAGACCTACAACCGCCATACGCTGGCGCTGGCCGTCAGCACAGCTGAGCGGATTGAATTGGCCTTGGCCAACCAAAAAGCCGAAACCGGCTATCGGCTGCTGGATGCGTCATTGGATCTGTGGCGGGATAGAGGCGATTGCATCATGTTGTTTGATGAAAAAGGCTTCCTGATAAAGGCAAATACTCATGCCTATGGTGCGTTGGTTGCTCGAGGCGTAGATATCAGTTTCACTCGTGATTTTCGACTGACTTCACTCTGCCTGGATGATAAAGGACGATTGACAGATGTCTTGCCACAGTGGCTGTCAGTCGACTGGCTGCAGCCGGTTGTTGCACAAGGTTTGCGTTTGGGAACATTACTCCGTATCCCCTGTAAATCCCTTGGCCGGCCTGGTGTTGACAGAACGGCCGACCATAGAGAAATGGAAACACTGGTCGGATTTGACCAGATCACCGGCAAGAGTCCGGCGCTGGTCGAAGCTCTTCGCAAAGCCAGACAATTGGCCTGCTCCAATGTACCGATATTGCTGCAGGGAGAAACCGGGGTGGGCAAGGAGGCCTTCGCCCAAGGCATTCATTATTCCGGCGTGGGTAAAAATGGCCCGTTTGTTTCCATCAATTGTGGAAGTCTCTCCAAGGATTTGCTCTCCAGTGAATTATTTGGCTACGCCGAAGGCGCATTTACCGGGGCTCGTCGTGGAGGTATGAAGGGCAAGATAGAGGCGGCAAACGGGGGCACTCTGTTCTTGGATGAAATCGGTGAAATGCCCTTGGACTTGCAGAGTTATCTGCTGCGGGCACTGGAGGAGGGGGAAATATATCGACTGGGCGAGACAGAACCGCGCAAGGTCAACTTTAGATTAGTTGCAGCGACACACCGTGATTTACGTGAGGATGTTACAAATCAACGCTTCCGAGGCGATTTGTTCTATCGAATAGCAGTGACAAGTGTTGGAATTCCCCCATTGCGTGATCGCAAGGAAGATATTCCAAGGTTGGTGGAGCACCTGCTAACCAGCTTGGCCCATCGACACGGTATTCCAGTACCCTTAGTGGAAGACGAAGTGCTGGGCTATCTAGTTGCTTATTTGTGGCCGGGTAACGTCCGGGAATTACGTAATGTGATTGAGGGCATGTTGCTGATGGGCGGGGAAGTCTTGAGGCGTTCTGATTTGCCTTCCTATGTGCACGAAGTCGCGATTGTGCGCAGCGACAGACCCGTAGGTAGCTTGAGGGAAAGCGAGTGTCAGGTCATTGCCAGCACAATTGAGCGTTATCGAGGCAATCTTACTCTGGTAGCCAAAGAGCTTGGCATAGCTAAAAGCACTCTTTACTTGCGCATGAAGCGTTACGGAATTAACCGTCAAGCGTAAGGCTACTTTTCCCACATTTACATCAGGCACAATGGGGTTGAAGTCCCCATTGAAACTGGATCCACAATTAACTGATCGCAGCTTATGCTGCCAACACCGCACTGTTGCTCAAGCGTTTAGCGCCGGCGCTTTTAATTTTTGCGGGGCTATTGCCCAACTCTGCCGTTGGAGGGGGCTGCTACCAATTCGACCCCATATCAAGTGAGGACGGGGTTCGCTATCGAGGCCAAAGAGTAGCCGTCCCGCTTTTCGGAAATGCCTGCAGACAGTGCTGAGAAAGCAGCTCGCTCCGGGCTACTTGAGCTGAACGGCTTTCCGCAGTGGCTTTCCAAGCTTTTCGGGTTGTACTCGCGTCTTATCCAAGGTCTGCGTCCGGGCATCACGCCTTGAGTGATTGAACTGGCTGTCATTTATGCTTAAGCATGCTCGATTTCACTCGCCCACTACGTCAGCAGGCGCGTGAGATCATCCTTTAGATCGGCGTAGATGACTTGGTCGGACGCACACAGACAAACACTTGATTCGATTCCTCCATCATTTGCTTCTTGCGTCATAGTCAGTGGTGGATCTGCTTCCATTCTCAAATCTAAAGGGATACCCGTCTTTGTCGTCTTCGGAGAACTGTTAATTAATGGCCAATATGCATTTTGAATGCCGAGGGTGCGGATTCCACGCCATCCGGACACTCAGCCCACAAACATCCGGACACTCGTTCCACGCTCATTCGGACAGGCAGTCGGAGCGCAGCGACGCAGGTTTGCATTGTTAGTCTGAAGTCTCTGTCGACGTCAATTTCGTCGCGCGCCTACGCATTGATTCACCCTTCAGCTCGATCCGATAAGCGTTGTGCACCAGCCGGTCGAGGATCGCATCGCCCAAGGTCGGATCGCCGATCAGCGCATGCCATTTGTCCACCGGCATTTGGCTGGTCACCAGCGTCGAGCGGTTGCCGTAGCGGTCGTCCAGCAGTTCAAGCATGTCGCGCCGTTGCGCAGCGGTAAACGGTGCCAGGCCCCAGTCGTCCAGGATCAGCAAGTCGGTCTTTGCATAACCCGCCATCAGTTTCGCGAAGCGGCCGTCGCCGTGGGCCAAGCCCAGTTCTTCCATCAAGCGCGGCAGGCGCAGATAGCGCACGCTGTAACCGTCGCGGCAAGCTTTGTGGGCCAGCGCGCAGGCGAGCCAGGTTTTGCCTACGCCAGTCGGGCCGCCGATGATCAGGTTCAGGCCGTCGCGCAGCCACTGGCCGCTGCCCAGTTGCAGGATCAAGGCCTTGTCCAGGCCGCGCGGGCTGCGGTAGTCGATGTCTTCCAGGCAGGCGTTATGGCGCAGTCGTGCGGCCTTGAGGCGAGTCGTCAGGCGAGCGTCTTCGCGCTCGGTCAGCTCGCGGTCGACCATCAGACCGAGGCGTTCATCGAAGCTGAGATCGTTGATGTCAGGCGTTGCGTGCTGTTTGCCAAGCGCCTTGATCATGCCGTGCAGGCGCAGGGTTTGTAGCTTGTGAGTGTCGGGTTAGGCAGCATTTTGGTGCTCCTTTTCAGGTCAGTGGTAGTAGCCAGGGCCACGCAGGTTGATGTGTTCTTCGGGCAGTAACGGCAGGTTTTGTTGGGCCAGCGGCAGCCGTTCCACCCCTTGACGCAGGATTGATTCAAGGCTTTTGTAGCTGCACGCGCCCAGTGCCAGCGCTCGCTGGCAAGCGGCTTCCAGCCGCTCTTCGCCGTGCTGTTTGCTCAGGCGCAGGATGCCCAGGCAGGCGCGGAAGCCGTGCTGCGGATGGATTCGGCGTTCGAGGATGTAGGCGATGACGCCGGCCGTATTCGGGCCTGTCTGCTCGGCCCAGTGGATCAGCCGTTGCGGTGTCCACTCGGCGTGTTCGCGGTGGCTCTTGGGCATATGCTCGGTTTGGGTGGTGTGGCGGCCTTTATGTGCTGAACGCAGATGGCTGGCCACGCGCTGGTTGGCGTGGAAGCACTCGACGGTCTGAGCCGTGAGCCGTACTTCGAGTTGGTGCTTCACCAATTGGTACGGCACCGAGTAGTAATGGCCGTCGACCTCGACGTGGTAGTCGATGTGTACGCGCACCTTTTTCCATTCGGCGTAGACATACGGATGTTCTGGTAGCGGTTGCAAAGCGGGCTGGTCGATGGTCTCGAAGGCTGAGCGGCGTGAGCCGGGCAGCTTCTTGAAGGGCTTCTGATTGAGGCGATCCACAAGCAGCGCAATGGCTGTGTTGAGTTCGCCCAAGGAGAAAAACTGTCGGTTGCGCAGCACCGCCGGAATCCAGCGCTCGACCACTTGCACGCCGACTTCGACCTTGGCTTTGTCCTTGGGTTTTCGTGAGCGAGCGGGCAGCACGGCGACGCGGTAGTGCTCGGCCAGATCGCGGTAACTGGGGTTGATATCCGGCTCGTAGCGATGCGCCTTGGTGACACCGCTACGCAGATTGTCCGGTACTCGGATCTGCGATGTACCGCCGAGAAAGGCGAAGCAGCGCACGTGCGAGCCCAGCCAGTCGGGCAGTTTCTGCGACCAGGTTGCCTCGGCGAAGGTGTCGCTGGACGCGCCGAGCACGGCGACGAAGATCTGGGCTTGGCGGATCTCTCCTGTTCGCCGGTCGATGACCGGCGCGGTCTGCCCAGCGTAATCGACAAACAGCTTTTCGCCGGCACGGTGTTCCTGGCGCATGACCACATCAATCTTCGCGGCCCAGAGGCGGTAGTGCTCGCAGAACCAGCTGTATTGGAAGCCTTGCGGATGGGCGAGTCGGTACTCTTGCCAGAGCAAGGCCAGGGTTACACCGGGGCGGCGTAGCTCGGCGTGGACATGAGCCCAGTCGGGCATCGGGCGCTGGTCGCTCGGCACCGGCACTGCCGGCGGGAACAGGTGTCGGTTCAACTCCGTATCATAGATATCGATGGGCAACTGAAGCCCACTGGCGGCGAACCGGCAAAGGTAGTCTCCCGCGCTTGAATGGCCAATGGATAAGCTTCTGGCGATCTTGCGCACGGACAGGCCGGCGTCGAACTGTAGGCGTAGTACCTCTCGGATTTTACGCATGGATATACGCTCCACGACGACCTCTTCGCTTCGAGAAAAGAGGTCGATGGTAGTGAATAATCTTGCGTGACTGCCTGCCTGAAAGTGTCCGAATGACCGTGGAATCGGTGTCCGGATACTCGTGGAATGAGTGTCCGGATGGTCGTGGATTCCGCACCGAGGGAATATTCCAGGAGCGACCGATGGGTGAGAGTTCGTGGAAGCCAAGTGGGACGGTCACGACTGGGTAATGCTCGAAGGTGTCCTCTACGACCTGTCGATCTTTCAAAGCGGCTGCGCCACTAAAACGCCAATCAGCCTCAAAACCTTCATCAGCCAGCAGTTTGGTAAGGGTAAGGGAGTACTAGCTTGCCGGTATGCATGGAGTTTTGTCCAAATTTGTTCTCAATGGGGTGTGTCCGGCCAAGTCATCTACTCAGCGCCGCAAAACCAAGTTAGCTCCCGCCAATTACCACGAGTATAGGTATTGGGAGCGCTAGCTCCAACCAATTGGACGTCCAACACATTTGGGTTGTATACCCGTTACTGGCTTAAGACACCTAATTCTTGGTGTACCAGTCAAAGAGTTTTTTCGGATATTGAAAGCAAGATCGAACAACGGGCGTTTCTTTTAGAAGTTATCCTCAACGCTGATGCTGATGAGCTACGGCGGCTGGTTGCGTTTGTAGGGAAGGTTCGTAAGTTACAGAAGAGGCCCTAGCGTAAACCTTCTATCACGCTGCGGCTCAAGCAAACCAATAATTAGATCTAATCTTGCATGACAACAGCATATTCAAATTTTGTCGTCATCAAGCGGTAAAACTTTGGCCCTATACAACGCTAAAGTCCAACCCAAGCCCGTCCAACCTGCGAGAAGGTTCAGTTCGAAAATCGATGCTCGTGCCTTGGGCTTAGTCCTGATAGAGTATATCGCTGGAAAAAAGTACAAGGCCATAGTGCTGGATGTGAAAACCATCCTGGCAATTATCGCAACTGCGCCATCTCCTTCTTTGCACAGATAGCTGACAGCACACACCGGAATCAAGATTGCCAGCCCGAAAACCTTCATTAAAACGCCCTCTGAGATAGGTGTCATCATGCCGATGAAGGCATTATGACATCGTTCTGTGGGGGGGGGGGGGGCTAGATCGAATACGGAAAGGGAAATTACGCCTGATAGG
>NZ_JASCPO010000094.1:0-22228 GCF_029960145.1 Pseudomonas sp. PS01299
TGACGTGCACCTATTCCAATGTAGGAGTGCGCCTGCTCGCGATGGCGGTAGGCCATTCAAAATGTATATCGCCTGATACACCGCTATCGCGAGCAGGCTCACTCCTACAGGGGGTTCGTTTGCGCGTCAGTGCGCGATCACGGCACGCCCCACCCCTCTGACAATCATCCCCACCTCCCGCTCATCAATCGTCAGCGGCGGCAGCAGCCGTATCGTCTTGCCACGCGTCACGTTAATCAGCAATCCATGATCCCGCGCCGCAATCAGCGTCAGATCGCGAATCGGCTGTTTCAACTCGATGCCGATCATCAAGCCCTGCCCGCGAATCGCCAACACATTGGGGTTGTCTGCCAGTTCGGCGCGCAGGCGGGTCAACAGGCGCTCACCCTGCACTCTGACGTTCTCCAGCAGCCCCTGTTCTTCGATGATGTCCAGCACCGTGCAGCCGACCCGGCAGGCCAGCGGGTTGCCGCCGAAGGTGCTGCCATGGCTGCCGGGCGTGAACAGGTCCGCCGCTCTGCCCCGCGCCAGACAGGCGCCGATCGGCACACCGTTGCCGAGGCCTTTGGCCAGGGTCATGACGTCCGGCACGATACCTTCATGCTGGAACGCAAACCACTGGCCAGTGCGGCCGATACCGGTCTGGATTTCGTCGAGCATCAACAGCCAGGCGCGCCGATTGCACACTTCCCGCAGGGCTTTGAGGTAGCCGGGCGGCGCCAGTTGCACGCCGCTTTCGCCCTGGATCGGCTCGACCAGAATCGCCACGATGCGCGCGCCATGCTTGTGCTGCAGCTGATCCAGCGCCGCCAGATCACCGAAAGGCACTTTGACGAAATCCCCCGGCAGATCATTGAAGCCCAGGCGCACCGCCGGGCCATCACTCGCCGACAACGTACCGAGCGTGCGGCCATGAAATGCGTTGGCCATGACCACCACCAGCGGCTGTTCGATACCTTTGCTCCAGCCGTACAAGCGCGCAAGTTTCAGTGCAGTCTCGTTAGCCTCAGCACCCGAGTTATTGAAGAACGCGCGATCCATGCCCGACAGCTCAGTCAGCCGTTTGGCCAGTTGCTGCTGCCAGTCGATGCTGTACAGGTTGGAGGTGTGCAACAGCAGCCCCGCCTGTTCGCTAATAGCAGCGACGATCCGTGGGTGCGAGTGCCCTACGTTGGTCACCGCAACCCCGGCGACGGCATCCAGGTATTCACGACCGGCCTGATCCCACAGGCGAGTGCCCAGACCTCTGGTGAAACTCAGAGCCAGCGATTGGTAGGTGTTCATCAGGGCGGCGGTCATGACTTCAAACTCCAGTGAAGGTCGGTGTGTTTGCAGTATGGTTAGCCACCAGAACTGGATAAACTCGGTAAAACTTCAATCATTTAAAAGCAGAGCTTGATAATGGACCTGTTGCAGGCAATGAGCGTCTACGTGAAGGTTGTAGAAGCCGGGAGCATGACGGCGGCCGCTTTGCAGTGCGAAATGTCCACGACCATGGTCGGAAATCACCTGCGCGCACTGGAGCAACGGCTCGGCGTGCAATTGTTGCAGCGCACCACCCGCCGGTAGCGGCTTACCGAGTTCGGCAACGTGTACTACCAGCGCTGTCTGGACGTTCTGGGTCTGGTGGCCGACTCCGAACGCTTGGCCGAACAGGCCCTAGACGAGCCACGCGGCCTGTTGCGCATCACCGCGCCGCTGACCTTTGGTGTCGAACGCCTGGCCCCAGCGCTCAGTGAATTTTCCCTGCAATACCCGCAGGTGAAAATGGATGTGGTGCTGACCAACCGCCGCCCGGATCTGCTGGAAAGCGGCCTCGACGTAGCGTTTCGGCTGGGACATTTCGAGCAGTCGAACCTGATCGCCCGGCCGCTGATCGACTACACCCTGACCGTGTGCGCTTCGCCGGCTTACGTCGCCCGACGCGGCATGCCGATCACCCCGGAAGACCTGCAACAACACGACTGCCTGTCGTTCGCCTACCCTGCCGGCGACGACTGGCAATCGGTGGAAAAACGCTGGCGCCTCAGCGGCCCGGACGGCGAGATTCTGGTCGACGTCAGCGGCCCGATGCTGATGAACACCTCCGCCGGCCTTCATCAGGCAGCACGCACCGGCATGGGCATCGTCATGCTGCCGGATGCGCTGGTGGAACAGGATCTGCGCGACGGCAAACTGGTGACGGTGATACCCTATTACCAGCCACCGAGCCGCCCTTTGCATTTGCTCTATGCCCCGGATCGTTATCGTTTGCCCAAGCTGCGGCGCTTCGTCGAATTCGCAATGCAAACCTGGGGCAGATCCTGACTCAATTGCTATCGACTACGCTCCGGTGATTGCCGACAAGGATGCTGTTATCGATGAGAAACGACCTTACCGTACGCGATCTGTTGCCCGACGAAGTGGAGCCAGTTCGGCTGTTTCTCGGCCTACATGGCTGGGGACACCGAACAGGCTCCAGCGACTACTTCACTCAACTGATCGAAAACTCGCAACGCACTGCCGTCGCACTGAGCGGCGAAAAAATCATCGGTTTTGCCCGAGGCATCACCGATGGTTTGTCCAACGGTTATCTGTCGATGGTCGTAGTTGATGGCCAGCATCGGCGCGCCGGCGTCGGGCGCGCACTGGTCGAGCATGTCATGGGGGACAACCCCGAGATCACTTGGGTACTGCGCGCCGGGCGCGAAGGTGCGGAGGCGTTTTTTGCCAGTTTGGGGTTTGAAACATCGGTAATTGCCATGGAGCGACCGCGCTTGAAATAACCGCCGCCGAACATGGCAACCGCTATGATTCATCTTCTCTTTCAAGCACGGACGCCAATTGATGCTGATCACTCTGCAAAACACCCCTCTGTGGGTTTATGCGGTTTTCCTGGTACTCGTTTATTTCGGGATCAAGGCTCGCACGCCCAGCCCCAAAAGCCGTTTAGCAATGCTGGTCACACCACCAGTGTTAATAGCCTGGTCTCTCTTCTCAATAAATCTGACGCTTAACCCAGTCCTGTCCCTCAGCTGCTGGATTGGCGCCCTCTTGCTGGGCGGCGTTACGGCATGGCTAATGTTTTCGGCGCAATACGTGACGCTTGATGATTCGCAAACGGGACTGATCTTGCCCGGCACTTGGAAAGTGTTGATGTTGTACCTGTTGTTTTTTGCCGTGAATTACTACTTCGGTTATCAGGATGACGTGCATCCGGAGCAAGCCTCTGCTCTGGATACGCTGCTGTTCAAAGCTGCAGCGTCAGGTTTCGTCTGTGGGTTGATCGGCACTCGTTCGCTGAAGTACTACCGTTTGCTGCGCACGCTTCAGTCCCAACGCCGGCAAATAACCTCGCAGTAATTCAGGAACCACTTTTCACTAACACTGGTTTCTCCTGATAACGCTGCGCAAACAACTGCTTCAACTGCGCGACCTTGGGCATGTCGTTGATCACGATGTACGGATAGCTTGGGTGTTCGGTGAGGAAATCCTGGTGATAGTCCTCCGCCGGGTAGAAGCCGTTGTAGGTTTCCAGTTTGGTGACGATCGGTTTGCTGTAGGCATGCTCGGCGTCAAGTTGGGCGATGTAGGCCTGGGCCACCCGTTGTTGATCGGCATTGACCGGGAACAGCGCCGAGCGATATTGCGTGCCGCTGTCGGGGCCTTGGCGGTTGAGTTCGGTCGGATTGTGGGCCACCGAGAAGTAGATCTGCAGCAGGCTGCCGTAGCTGACTTGCGTCGGGTCGAAGGTAACTTGCACGGACTCGGCGTGACCGGTATCGCCTTCGCTGACCCGCTCGTATTGCGCCGTGTTCGCTGCGCCACCGGCATAACCGGAAACGGCTTTCTGTACACCTTTGACGTGTTGGAAAACCCCTTGCACGCCCCAGAAACAACCACCGGCGAACACCGCCGTTTCACTGTGCGCCTGAGTGGTTTCGTCGAGGGCTGGCGGCGGGATGACCACCGCGTCCTCTGCACCGAAAGAGAACGCCGAGCACTGACCGATCACACCAGCCATGGCGACGCCGAGCAGTGCACGGCGCCAGTTGTTTTGAGCTTTCATGTTGCGCACTCCCGATCAGCCGAAGGTGAAGGCGTAAGCCGATACGCCCGGGTCAAGAAATTCGATGGTGAAGGTCCGGTCCTTCACCTCGTCGGTTTGCCGTACCAGTTGATACAGGCGCTGCTCGGTCACGCGGCCGCTGCCATCCGCGGCGACATCCACACCATGGGCGGCACCCGGCGCCTGACCGTCAATCGACACGTTGAAACGCACCGGTTTGCCATCCGCACCCGGGCCCAGCACCAGATGCAGATCGCGGGCGTGGAAGCGGTAGACGATGCGACTGGCCGGCGCGCTGGCGGTGGCGCGCTCGGCACCGACGGCCCACTGGCCGCCAAGGCTCCAGTCATTCAGGGTCAGGTTGGCGGGTGGGTTATAGGTCGCGACCTTGTCAGGCACCAGCCCGGTTTCCGGTACGAAATGTTCCGCACGCTGGTAACCGACGTAGGTTTCCGGTGACAGCACCTGATTCATGTCCGGCGCCTGTTGCACGCCTTGGGCATCGGCGTTGATCAAGCCGTCGGCGACGGTTTTCGCCCCGGCCTCACGCAGCAACTGCTGTATGACCCGTTCCGATTCGGCGTAATCCCCTTCGCCAAAATGGTGGTAACGAATCCGTCCTTGAGCATCGGCAAAATAATGCGCCGGCCAGTATTCGTTGTTGAAAGCACGCCAGATTTTGTAGTCGTTATCGATGGCGACCGGATAGTTGATACCCAGCTCCTTCATGGCTTTAGTGACATTGCCCACGTCGCGCTCGAAAGCGAATTCCGGGGCGTGCACGCCAATCACTACCAGGCCTTGATCGCGGTACTTTTCCGCCCAGGCTTTGACGTATGGCAAGGTGCGCAGGCAGTTGATGCAGGAGTAGGTCCAGAAATCCACCAGCACCACTTTGCCCTTCAATGCCTGGGCGTCCAACGGTGGCGAATTGAGCCATTGCACGGCGCCATTGAGCGGCGGCAACTGGCCTTCGACCGGTAGTGTTCCCGGTGCCTTGTCGGCAACTTTCATCGCCCCGCCGGCAGCAGGAATCTGCGCCATCATGGTTCCGTTGCCCGTCGGCGATTTGCTGGTCAGCTTGCCCACCAGTGCCTGTTCAATCCCGCCCGTGGACGCGGTCGACAACCGCGCCAGCAACCCGGTGTCGAGGCCCAGCGCAATCGCTGCGACACCCGCGAGCATCGCCGCTCCCAACCCACGCCGGATCCACTCCCCCGTACCGATCGAGCGCTTCATCAACGCAAAGACCTTACCGCCCAGCAGCAGCGCCGCCGCCAGTGAAGTCGCGGCGCCCGCCGCGTAGGCGAGCAACAACAGCGTGGTGGCGATGCTTGCCCCTTGCAGCGCGGCTCCGGTCAGAATCAAACCGAGGATGGGCCCGGCGCACGGTGCCCAGAGCAGACCCGTGGCGACGCCAATCAGAAACGAGGCGCCGGGACGCGGACGATTGTCCTGGCCCGCGGCTTCGGACAGCCGACTGCCGGCCGACACCAGCGGTCGCGTCAGGCGCTCGGCGAGGCGCGGCAGCAGCAGCGTCAGCCCGAACAGTGCAACGAACAGCAACGCGAGCCAGCGCCCGTACTGATTGACTTGCACCACCCAACCGCCGCCCACCGCCGCCAGTGTGGCGACGAGGGCGAAAGTCAGCGCCATCCCGGCCAAGAGCGGCAAGCCACTCTTGATAAACGGCTGCCCGGTGCGAGCGAAGACAAAAGGCAGAACAGGCAGGATGCACGGACTGACGATCGTCAGCACACCGCCCAGATAAGCGAGAACCAAGAGCCACATGGTGTCGTCCTGTAGAAAGTGAACATCGAAAAATGGCCATGGCTCATGCCGCCACGGGTTTGAACGTCATCGCCAGGCCATTCATGCAATAGCGCAGGCCGGTGGGTTTCGGGCCGTCGTCGAACACATGTCCCAAGTGCCCGCCGCAGCGTCGGCAGTGCACTTCATTGCGTGACATGCCGAACGATCGGTCCTGACGCGTGGCCACCGCATGTTCCAACGGTGCCCAGAAACTCGGCCAGCCCGTGCGGCTGTCGAACTTGGTCGCCGATGAAAACAGCGCCAGATCACAACCCGCGCAGGCGAATGTGCCGTTGCGATGCTCGTCGTTGAGCGGGCTGGTATAGGCCCGTTCGGTGCCTTCTTCGCGCAGGATGGCGTACTGCTCGTCCGAGAGCAGCGAGTGCCATTCACTGTCGCTGTGGCTCACCTCGAAAACCTCATCGGCATGGGCTTGCTCGATCAGTCCGGTGCTCGAGGAAAATTTTGGCAATACACCCGCCACCAGGGCTGCAACCCCCAGCCCGCCGCTCGCTACGAGAATCTGTCGCCGTGAAAACATGGCCGTCTCCAAAAATTCCAGGTGCCTGTCATGGAACACAGCCTAGGCTTGGGTTGATCGCTAAATCCTCACGGGAAGTTAACGAATTCGTGATAACTCGCCCCGAGGAAAACCCGCACAATGCGCTCACTGCGCCGAAGGATTGAGCTTGATGGAACCGACCAGACGCATCCTCGTGGTCGAGGATGACCAACACATCGCTGACCTTATTTGCCTGCACCTGCGCGATGAGCATTACGACGTCGTGCACAGTGCCGACGGCGATGAAGGCATGCGCCTGTTGCAGCAAGGGCAATGGGATGCACTGATCCTCGACCTGATGTTGCCGGGGGTCGACGGCCTGGAAATCTGCCGCCGCGCCCGGGCGATGGCGCGCTACACGCCGATCATCATCACCAGCGCCCGCTCCAGCGAATTGCACCGCATTCTGGGTCTGGAGCTGGGTGCCGACGATTACCTCGCCAAACCGTTTTCAATGCTGGAACTGGTGGCTCGGGTCAAAGCCTTGCTGCGCCGGGTCGACGCCATGGCGCGCAACCTGAAAATGGACGCCGGCAGCCTCAGTCTCGATGGTTTGAGCATCGACCCGATCACCCGCGACGTCGCCCTCAACGGTGCGCGGCTGGACCTCACTCCGCGAGAGTTCGACTTGCTGTATTTCTTCGCCCGACAGCCGGGCAAGGTGTTCTCACGCATGGACCTGCTCAACGCGGTATGGGGTTACAGCCACGAAGGCTACGAGCACACGGTCAACACCCACATCAATCGCTTGCGGGCGAAAATCGAAAGCGATCCGGCGCAACCGACCCGCATCCTCACCGTGTGGGGGCGAGGCTATAAATTCAGTACGGAACAACCATGAAACTGACCCTGTCGCAGCGCCTGTCGCTGGTGTTCGCCGTTTTGCTGCTGGTGTGCTGCGGCACCTCGGCATGGCTGCAGGTGCGCTCCAGCAAGATGCATGAACTGGAAGTGGTGCAAGGCCTGTCGCGGGATCTGGCACAGCACATCGCCCATGACACGGTGCTGATGGACAGCAATGGCCTGATGCCCGGCGCCGTGCGCGAACTGTTCAGCAAGCTGATGCTGGTCAACCCGAGTGTCGAGGTGTACCTGCTCGACAGTGAGGGGCGGATTGTCGGCAACGCGGCGCCCGAAGGCCATCTACGCCGGGAGACCGTCGATCTGGCGCCGATCCGCCGCCTGCTCAATGACCAGCCGCTGCCGATCCTCGGCGATGACCCGCGCAGCGTCGACGGGCGCAAGGTCTTCAGTGCCGCGCCGTTACGGGTCAACGGCAAGCCCGCCGGTTATCTGTACGTGGTGTTGCTCAGTGAAGAACACGATCGCTTCGCTGAACGTGGCGCGACCAGTGCTGCGCTCAACACTGCATTGCTGTCGATCGGACTGGTCGCATTGCTATGCCTGATCGCCGGTCTCACGGCGTTCAACCTGATCACCCGGCCACTGCGCCGATTGACCGAAACCGTCAGCCGCTTCGACATTGATGGCGCGCCGCAACCTCTGCCTGCACCGTCAGCGACTGTGGATAAAAGCGCTGACCCGGATGAAATCGCCGTACTCGATGGCGCCTTCCGGCAGATGCAAAACCGACTGGGTGATCAGTGGCGCTCGTTGACCCGCCAGGATCAGGAGCGCCGCGAACTGGTGGCGAACATTTCTCACGACCTGCGCACACCGCTGGCCTCGTTGCACGGCTATCTGGAAACCCTGTCACTCAAGGACGCCACGCTCTCTGCCGAGGAGCGGCGCCGCTATCTGGGTATCGCTCTCGATCAAAGCCGCAAGGTCGGCGGGTTGGCGCAATCGCTGCTGGAGCTGGTGCGTCTGGAGCACGGTTTCGTGCAACCGGTACTGGAACGCTTCTCGCTGATCGATCTGCTGCAGGACATCTTCCAGAAATTCGAACTGGCCGCCGAAGCACGCCACGTCGAACTCAAGGCCAGCTTCGGTCCGAACCTGCCGACGGTGTGCGCCGACCTCGGGTTGATCGAACGGGTGCTGACCAACCTGGTGGATAACGCTTTGCGCCACACGCCTGCGGGCGGTGAAATCGAGCTCGACTTGAAACCCCAGGGCGCCTTGGTCGAAGTCACGGTCAGCGACTCCGGCCCCGGCATCGCTCCGGATCTGCGCGAAGGTCTGTTCCTGCGTCCGTTCAATATTGGCGGCGCGCGGCGTGACGGTGGACTGGGCCTGCGGATCGTCCACCGCATCCTGCAACTGCACGGGCGTGAGATTCAGTTGATCGATGTCGCCGGGCGCGGCGCGACTTTCCGCTTCACGCTGCCGACCGATCAGCAAACCGCTGAACAGTGGATGGTGCGCTCGATGAACCTGAACACGCCGGACAAATAATCCGCACCACCGGACTGTTGTTCCGTGACAACGCCGCCCCGCTCCCCTAAATTAACCGGCCTGAAAAAGACCTCGCGCTTTCTCGTTTCCACTCAAGTTAAAAAAGTAGTGAAATTTCAATGTCCGATTTCAACACCGCTGAATCCGTAGTCACCGAATCGTCCAAAGCGGAATACGAAAACTCCATCAATCTTTCACAACACCTTCCACAAGCCAAAATCATCAGCGAGATGGTGCTGGATGCTTTCCAGTCGACCCGCGAAAGTGACCAGATCCGCGAGCTGCGCGCCGCGATCCGTCAGGCGCACGACAGCTTCGATGACGACAAGGCCTACGAGCTGATGGGCGAACTCAAGCGCCTCAAGGACGCCGAGGCCGCCGACATCGCCGCCCTCGAAGACCTGAGCAGCAAGTTTTCAATCGGCCGCATCCTGTCCTGCTTCAAGGACGATCCGGCGTTCCAGGAAATCGTTTACGGCCTCGCGCTCAAAGTGCTGAATCAGACCCACCAGGCGATCAGCAACCCGAGCGGCGGCAAGAGCAAGGCTGCCAAGAAGAAAGAACTGGAAATCTTCACCATCAGCAAGGACGGCAGCAGCGTAACGCTGCCGCTGCGCACGCCGCGTTCGCGTCTGAACGTTGACCGTGAAGCGCTGGAGTTCCTCGGTTTCACCTTCATCGGTGAAGGCGAAGAAGCCGAGTTGGAGGGCGAGACCTTCATCGACAACGCCGGCACCGAACACGCGATCAACCGCAAGAACATCATCACCGCCCTGCAACAGCAAACCGCGTTCGATGGTTACAGCATCGCCGCGCAGTAATCCCGGCACCGACAAAAAAGCCCCGCTCTGAGATTCAGGCGGGGCTTTTTGTTGGGCGGCGTAACGGTCAGACTTCCGGCTGCACCGCCGCGATCATGTCGACTTCAACCGCGGCGTTCTTTGGCAACTGATAGACACCGACCGTAGTGCGAGTGTGCCGACCGGCGTCGCCGAGCACATGGCTGAACACATCCGATGCACCGTTGGCCACTTCGCTCAGGTCTACGAAGTCCGGGGTCGACTTCACATACACCGTGACCCGCAACAACGCCCGAATCTTGTCCAGCGAACCCACCGCATCGACAATCAGCGCCAGGCAGCGCATGGCACTGATGCTCGCGGCAGCCTGGGCATCCTTGAGCGTCAACTCCAACCCGACGCGACCGGGATACAGAATCCTGCCATTGACCCGCGGCACCATGCCGCTGATGTACAACTCATCGCGGTGCCGGATCAGCGGCGCGTAATTGCCGCCGGCGGTGTTCTCGCCGTAGATGTCGTAGTTCAGCTCGTGTGCCAGGGCAATGAAACGTTCGTCGCAGGTCATCCTCTCAGTCATTTCGCCCAGCCTTTTGATCAGTGCATGAAGAACCGCAGGTTAAGACCGATGATTGCCGGAGATCCGATTTGTGGCACGTCATCGACATAGTTGGATCCAAATCTAGGTGTTTCACGAAGTGATAGCAACCGGCCGCTAAGGCATCCTTCGCCACATTTTCACGATGTGCCGCCATCTCTGCGACGCCCTGCATTAATTCAGCAAACAGATCGCGCTTTTTCATCCAAACCTGCCCCATTAGAAAATAGCCTCTGGGATCCTAACTAATGAAAAGTTTTCTGAAGGTAGGAGATCTCTCTATAAGCAGACAGTCGTTTCCCAAAGACACGCTCAACCTTAAATAGCACCCAACAAAAAACCCCGCACATCTCTCAATGTGCGGGGTTTTTCGTGAAGACATCCAGCCTTACGGCGCGTACGTCAGCAGCAGCTCGGCCGGCACCTTGAAGTCCAGGGACATCATGACGCTCAGGGCGGTGATGGTGAAGATCGAGAACACGAACAGCTTGCGTGCCCAGACCGTGTCATCCACTGCCTTGTAGCCGGTCCAGGCCATGTACAACCAGTACATGCCCATGGCCGCGGCGACCGCGAGGTAGCTCATGCCGGCGTAACCGCTGAAGGTCAGCATCAAGGTCGCCACGAGGAACGCCAGGATGTAGAGCAGGATGTGCTTCTTGGCCACTTCGATTCCGCGCTTGACGGGCAGCACCGGAATCGATGCGGCCAGGTAGTCGTTGAAGCGGAAGATCGCGATGGCGTAGGAATGCGGCATCTGCCACAGGCTGAACATCACCAGCAGGGTCAGTGCGGCCATGTCGAAGCTGTTGGTTACGGCAACGTAACCGATCACTGGCGGCATGGCGCCCGACAGACTGCCCACCAGCGTGCCGTGAACCGACTTGCGCTTGAGGTACAGGCTGTAGAAGCCGACGTAGATGATGAAGCCGATTACCGCGAACAGGGCGGCCAACGGGTTGGCCACCTTGTACAACAAGGCAACGCCGAGAACACCCAGGATGGTCGCGTAGACCAGGGCCAGTTTCAGGGAGATCAAGCCCTGCACCAGCACCCGGTTCTTGGTGCGTTCCATCTTCAGGTCGATGTCGCGGTCGATGCAGTTGTTGAACACGCAACCGGAGGCCACAACCAGGGATGTGCCGATCATGGCGGCCAGGAACACCGCCAGATCTACATGCCCTTTCGAGGCCAGGAAGAACCCGCCTGCCACAGAAAGCACGTTACCGAAAATGATCCCCGGTTTGGTGATTTGGATAAAGTGCTTGAGCGACATCGGGTCTACCTCACTTCGCCATCATGTACGTGTGGATGCTGAACATGATCCACAGCGACAGGCCAACCAGCAGCAGGATCACGATGGCCGTAAAGACAAACGCGATCACGTTGTTACGTTGTGCAATCGAACGGTCCAGGTGCAGGAAGTAGTACAGGTGAACAATCACCTGGATTACTGCGAACAACAGAACGATTGCCAGCGTGGTCGACTTCGGCAAGGTCGGAAACATCACCAGGCCGAACGGGATGGCAGTCAGGATCACCGACAGGATGAAGCCGATGGCGTACGACTTTACGCTGCCGTGGCCAGCATCATGGCTGTCATGGGAGTGTGCATTAGCCATTACAGAGTCCCCATCAGGTAAACAACGGTGAATACGCAGATCCACACCACGTCCAGGAAGTGCCAGAACAGGCTCAGGCAGCTCAGACGGGTCTTGTTGGTCGCCGTCAGGCCGTGCTTGTTGACCTGGTACATCATGATGCCCATCCAGATCAGACCCGCAGATACGTGCAGACCGTGGGTACCGACCAGGGTGAAGAACGCCGACAGGAAGCCCGAACGGCTAGGACCGAAGCCCTCGGAGATCAGCAGGTGGAACTCGTTGATCTCCATGGCGATGAAGCCTGCGCCGAGCAGGAAGGTCATGAACAACCAGCCCAGAACCTGCTGCTTCTTGCCTTTGTACAACGCCAGCATGGCGAAGCCGTAGGTGATCGAACTGAACAACAGCAGAGCGGTTTCGCCCAGCACGTATGGCAGTTCGAAAATGTCGTGGCCCGACGGGCCACCGGCGACGTTGTTTACCAGTACTGCGTACACCGCGAAGATCGACGCAAACAGAATGCAGTCGGTCATCAGGTAGAGCCAGAAACCGTATACGGTCATCTCGCCCGAGTCGTGGTGATGGTCATCGTGCCCATGGTCACCATGGGCGTGTCCAACATTGGTCACTAAGTTCGACATGGTTTAAGCCTGTTCCAACGAGGTTACACGGGTGGCATTGGCCGGGATTTTCCCTGCCGCGACCAGACGCTTGTGCTGCTCGGCTTCGATGCGCTCGATCGTTTCAACCGGAACCATGTAGCCCTGGTCGTCACGTGCGGCGTGGATCACGAAGTAGATGACAGTGCCGGCCAGGCTGGCGATCGCCAACCACCAGATGTGCCAGATCATCGCGAAACCGAAGACGGTCAGCAGTGCGCCCATCACCACGCCAGTGGCGGTGTTGTTCGGCATGTGGATCGGCTCGTACTTGGCCGGAGCCTGGTACGCAGTACCGTTTTCCTTGGCTTCGGTGAACGGGTCGATGCAGTCAGCCTTAGGCAGCACAGCGAAGTTGTAGAACGGAGGTGGCGACGAGGTCGACCATTCCAGAGTGTGGGCATTCCACGGGTCACCGTGTTCGCACATGTTCTCTGGCTTGTTGCGGTCACGCACACTGACGTACAGCTGGATCAGTTGGCAGGCGATACCGACAGCGATCATCACCGCACCGAACATGGCAACGTACAGGTACGGTACCCACTCAGGGTTGGTGGTGGCGTTCAGACGACGGGTCATGCCCATGAAGCCCAGTGCATAGAGCGGCATGAACGCGACGAAGAAGCCCGAGATCCAGAACCAGAACGCTGCTTTACCCCAGCCTTCGTGCAGCTTGAAGCCGAACGCTTTCGGGAAGTAGAAGCCGAAACCTGCGATGTAGCCGAATACCGCGCCGCCGATGATCACGTTGTGGAAGTGCGCGATCACGAACAGGCTGTTGTGCAGAACGAAGTCAGCACCCGGGATGGCCAGCAGTACGCCGGTCATGCCGCCGATGGCGAAGGTCACCATGAAGCCCAGAGTCCACAGAACCTGGCTGGTGAAGCGCAGACGGCCCTGGTAGATGGTGAACAGCCAGTTGAACAGTTTCACACCCGTCGGGATGGAAATCAGCATCGTCGCCAGACCGAAGAAGGCGTTGACGCTGGCACCCGAACCCATGGTGAAGAAGTGGTGCAGCCAAACCATGAAGCCCAGTACCGAGATCGCGCCCGAAGCGTAGATCATCGAGTGGTGGCCGAACAGTTTCTTGCCGGTGAACGCCGAGATCACTTCCGAGAAGATGCCGAATGCCGGCAGGATCAGGATGTAAACCTCAGGGTGGCCCCAGGCCCAGAACAGGTTGACGTACATCATTGGATTGCCACCAAGTTCATTGGTGAAAATGTGGAAATCCATGTAACGGTCGAGGGTCAGCAGTGCCAGGGTAGCGGTCAGGATCGGGAACGAAGCCACGATCAGGACGTTAGCCCAGGTGCAGGTCCAGGTGAAGATCGGCATGTCCATCAGTTTCATGCCAGGGGTACGCATTTTCAGCACGGTGGCGAGGAAGTTGACCCCCGTCAGCGTCGTACCTAACCCGGATAGCTGTAGCGCCCAGATGTAGTAGTCCATCCCCACGCCAGGGCTGTATTGCAGACCCGACAGCGGCGGATAGGCAACCCAACCAGTCTTGGCGAATTCGCCGACACCCAGCGACAGGTTGATCAGCACCACGCCGGACACCAGCAGCCAGAAGCTCAGGGAGTTCAGGAACGGGAAGGCAACGTCACGCGCGCCGATCTGCAGCGGCACTGCAAGGTTCATCAGGCCGGTGAAGAATGGCATCGCCATGAAGATGATCATGATCACACCGTGAGCGGTGAAGATCTGGTCATAGTGTTCAGGCGGCAGGTAGCCAGGCGAACCCTCGGTGGCCATGGCCAGCTGGGTACGCATCATGATGGCGTCGGCAA
Source organism: Pseudomonas sp. PS01299 (assembly GCF_029960145.1). NCBI lineage: Bacteria > Pseudomonadati > Pseudomonadota > Gammaproteobacteria > Pseudomonadales > Pseudomonadaceae > Pseudomonas > Pseudomonas sp. PS01299. The sequence continues at coordinate 14,238 of NZ_JASCPO010000094.1, forward strand.
AGCCACGCAGCAGCATGACCATGGCAACGATGATGTACATCACACCGATTTTCTTGTGGTCGACCGACGTCAGCCACTCGGTCCACAAGTAGGTCCACTTCTTGAAGTAGGTGATTGCAGCGAACAACGCCAGACCACCGAGCGCGATCATCGAGATGGTGACCATCACGATCGGCTCGTGGAAAGGGATCGCTTCCCAACTTAATTTACCAAACATCGTTTACTCCTCTGCCCCGGCAGCTGAATGCGAATTCGAGTCCATGTCCGTTGCCGCCACTTCTTTCTCTTTCTTCTCGTGCTTCAGCGGCTTGCCCGGTTTCATGCCTTCGTACTTGTCGACGATGGTCTGGAACAGGTTCGGCGTGACCGAGGAGTAGAGCTCGACTGGATTGTTCTGGCTTGGCTTGGCAAGGGCTGCGTATTCAGCTTGTTCAAGCTGTTTAGGTGCCTTTTTGACTTCACTTACCCAGGCGTCGAAATCTTCCTGAGAAGTTGCGATCGCTTTGAATTTCATACCGGTGAAACCAGCGCCGCTGTAGTTGGCGGAGATACCGTCCATTTCAGCGTTGCGGTCAGCGATCAGGTGCAGCTTGGTGGTCATGCCCGCCATCGCGTAGATCTGGCCGCCCAGGCCCGGGATGAAGAACGAGTTCATCACGGCGTCGGAGGTGATCCGGAAGTTGACCGGAGTATGCGCCGGGAACACGATCTTGTTGACCGTGGCAATGCCTTGTTCCGGGTAGATGAACAGCCACTTCCAGTCCAGCGCAACGACTTCGATGGTCACCGGCTTGACGTCGGATTCAATCGGACGGTACGGGTCCAGTTTGTGGGTCGAAATGTAGGTGATGTAACCCAGGGCGATGATGATCAGAACCGGGATGGTCCAGACCGCCACTTCGATTTTGGTCGAGTGCGACCATTTCGGGGTGTAGACGGCATCCTTGTTGGACGCGCGGTACTTCCAGGCGAACAGGAAGGTCATGACGATAACCGGCACAACGACCAACAGCATCAGCAGCGTGGCGGTGATGATCAGGTTGCGCTGTTCCAGGCCGACCTGGCCCGTTGGATTGAGCAGGGTCATGTTGCAGCCTCCCAGCAACAACGTGCCGAGCAGCGGCACTAGGCCTAGTAATCTGGGGTACCTGTTTTTACTCATCTCACGACCTCTAAAGCAGCTTGCGCAATGCAGTTGGGTTTTGATCGCCAACACTTCACCCTGCCAAGGGTTGGCATTTTCTTTGGATTGAATAAGGGCCGCCCGTCGCGCGTCAGACGCTCGACAAAACCATGGACAGCGGTCAGTTCTTATTCGAATTCGTGGTCAAAGGCCTTGTTACAGACCAATTCCATTTGGTGCGGAAAGTTGGAAGGCACCGACACCTGGGTGTCGCAAAAGCCTTTCGGCCCGCTCGACACCCGACTTCCTGTCCAGTTCCTTAATAAAGGCTGAACAGTGCCGGGAATTCAGTGCGGGCGATTGTAGATAGGTAGCGCCCTATACACCATGTCTTATCCCGAAATAATTTTTATCGCTCAGAGCAACAATCCATCACCGTTTTTGCAAAAGTTCCGCATGTTATCGAAATCGATTCTCAACAAAAACACCAAAAAATGTAGGCCTATACACCTCAGTTCAGACAGCTCCGAAGGGATTTTCCCAGCGGCGAATCGGCGCAAAGCCCGATATTCAAAGGCCTCTGGCCATCTGCCAGAGCCTGTTAAAACTGCCTGATCTGGCACCTGCGTGCAAAACCAGAAAAATGCCGAAACAGACCAATCCTTTTTTGTAACATTACGCCAATCCGGGTCGCCGAAAGGCCCTGCGACATGGCGCGTGTGACAACATGTCGCACACCTGCCGCACTCTCCATTGCCGTTCGTCACGGTGATTTCACAAACACTCTGAAATGCAAAACGCCCCGATCGGCTGATACGCAAATCGGGGCGTTTTCTGTATCGGCCAATCTGCCGAAGAGTTGATTCAGCGCAGTGCTTTTCGGTTACGCGAGGTCAGCAGCGGCACCAGAATCACCACCAGCACGAACGCCACCAGCGCCCATTGCGCCAGCGACAGACCGAGGATCGGCGGGTACGGCGTCGAGCAGAAACCATCGACCTGGAAGCCCAGCGGGAAGATCTTCGCCAGCGGCAGGTCGTCGACAATCGGCTGCAACACATCGATGCCGCAGCTCACCGCCGGATAGAACTGGGTGTACACGTGATGCCCGGCAACACCGGCGCCGGCGATCGCGCAGATCACCACCAGCACTTCGAACACCGTGATGCTGCGGCGGGTGCGCATGGCCGCGCCGATAAACGCGAACAGCGCAATCAGCAGCAACGCATAACGCTGCAGGATGCACAGCGGGCATGGTGCCTCGCCCAGCACGATCTGCATGTACAGCGCGCCGCCGATCAGTGCCAGACAGATGATGCCCAGCAGCACCAGAAAGCGCCGCTCACGTCCCAGTCGAATCGTTTCCTCGCTCATCGCGTTTCCCTTGTATGTCCATGGTTCAGCTGGCTGGCGGCTGCGCTTGCAGTTGCGCCATCAGACTGATGTTGTCTTCGATATGCCAATTGGCCGCGATGCGACCGTTGTCGATCTGATAGATATCGGTTGCCCGGAAGTCTACACGCTGGCCCTGCCCTTTGAGAGCCTTGAACGTCCCACTGAAGTGTCCGCGAAAGTGCAGATGCACCACCACGCGGTCACCGGCAATGATCATTTGCTCGATCTCGCAGCTCAGGTCCGGCACCGCCGTACGAAAGAACTTCGATGCCAGCAACGGCCCGGTCGGCCCCTGCACCCGACCTTCGGGCGGGGTCTTGTCGACAAACTGCGGCGACAAGGCGGCCGTGGCCAGGGCCTCTTCCCCACTGTTCCAGAAACTGCCGTAACGCCGCGCCGCCAACTCCATTGCATCGCGCTGAGCCTTGGGCAGGCTCTGATCGACGACCAGGGTCTGTGGTGCGATCAACGCCGATTCGGCCGCAGCAAACGGACTGGCCAGCAAAGCGGCCGACAGGCCAAGCATTGCCAGGCTCAGACGAGAGGAGAAGATGATGTGCGACATGGGGGCGATCCTGATCAGTTAAACGAACGAGCGCCTATCATCAGCATCGGGGAATAAACGATAAACCGGTTAAGAAACGATTAACCTTTAAACACTTTTTAAGAATCAAAGTTGTGTAACGGCCATCGCGAGCAGGCTCACTCCTACAAGAGGTCTGCTTCGTACACCATTTTCATGTACGCCACCGCCCCTGTAGGAGTGAGCCTGCTCGCGATGAAGGCGACTCAGTCCTAAGGATTATTCCAAAGCCGCCGCCGGCCCGAAGAACTCATACCGGCTCTGCTGCTCCGGCACGCCCAACGCTTTCAGATGCCGCTTGATCGCGCCCATGAAGCCCTTCGGCCCCAAGAAGTAAGCGTCGACATCGCGTTGCGCCGGCAGCCACTCACCCAATTGCTCTTGGCTGAGGATCCCGACCTTGTCCGCCGCCGGGCTCACGCCGTCGTCTTCGGCGTAGCAATAGAAGCGCTTGAGCTGCGGATGACGCGCCGCCAGCCCATCGATCCAGTCGCGGAACGCATGCACGCTGCCGTTGCGCGCGCAGTGGATAAAGTGCACCGGGCGCTCGGTTTGCAGCGCTGCTTCGAGCATCGCCAAAGTTGGCGTGATGCCGACCCCGCCACTGATCAGCACCAACGGCTTGTCGCTGGCAGTCAGGGTGAACTCGCCCGATGGCGGGAACAGCTGAATGCTCGCGCCGACGTGCAATTGGTCATGCAAGTGGTTGGACGCACGACCACCCGGTTCGCGTTTGACGCTGATGCGGTACTGACCTTTATTGGCCAGTGCCGACAGTGAGTAATTACGGCGGATTTCTTCGCCATCAAGGATCAGCTTCATGCCAATGTACTGACCCGGTTCTGCGGCAAGGATCGGGCCTTTGTCCGCCGGCTCGAAGTAGAACGAAATGATTTCCGCGCTCTCCTCGACCTTGTCCACCACGATGAACTCCCGCGCGCCGCGCCAGCCGCCGACCGCTTGTTCTTTCTGGTCGTAGATTGCGGCTTCAGCGCCGATCAGAATCTCGGCCAATTGCCCGTACGCCGCGCCCCACGCGCTCATCACTTCCGGCGTGGCGATCTCGTCGCCGAGCACTTCGGAAATGGCGCGCAGCAGGCAGGTGCCGACAATCGGGTAGTGCTCCGGAAGGATTTGCAGGGCGACGTGCTTGTTGATGATCTTCGCCACCAGATCGCCCAACTGGTCGAGCTGATCGATGTGCCGGGCGTACATCAACACACCATTGGCCAACGCGCGCGGCTGATCGCCACTGGCCTGATGCGCCTGGTTGAACAGTGGGCGCACCTCAGGGTATTCGGAGAGCATCGTGCGGTAGAAGTGGGTGATCAGCGCTTCTCCGTCGCTTTCCAACAGAGGCACAGTGGATTTGACGATGGCACGATCCTGGACGCTAAGCATAAGAATGACTCCTGAGCTTTTTGAGAATTGCCTTAGGCTTATCAGTTTTCGTGCCAGATAAATTATCTTTATAAATCAATGGTTTATTTTTTACGTAGTCATTTAGACTCAAAGCGTTTTATAGTCATCGCGACTACATCGAGTCTCTTTGACTACAAGACCATGACCGCCAAATCCCTGCTCACCGCTCTACTGCCACTGGTCTCCGACCTGTCCCGCGAACTGCCCGAGGGCGAGCGCTATCGGCGCCTGCTCGAAGCCATGCGCGCCCTGCTGCCGTGCGATGCCGCCGCGTTGCTGCGCCTGGACGGCGAATGGCTGGTGCCGCTGGCGGTGGATGGTTTGAGTACCGACACCCTCGGCCGGCGCTTCAAGGTCAGCGAACATCCCCGTTTCGAGATCCTGCTGGACGGCGCCGGGCCAACGCGGTTCGCCGCCGACAGCGACTTGCCCGATCCTTACGACGGCTTGGTCGATGGTCTGGGCGATCACCTTGAGGTACATGACTGTCTCGGCTGTCCGCTGTTCGTCGATGAAAAACTCTGGGGCCTGATCACCCTTGATGCGCTCGATCCGGAGCGTTTCGAGCCGATCGAACTCGACGCCTTGCAAGCGTTCGCCAGTCTCGCCTCGGCCACGGTCAACGCCGCCGAACGCATTGAGCGCCTGGCGCTGCGTGCCGAGGACGAACACCATCGCGCCGAGGTCTACCGCCAGGCCAGCGGTCAGCAGCAGCGTGAAATGATCGGCCAGAGCAAGGCGCACAAACGGCTGGTGGAGGAAATCAATCTGGTCGGCGGCAGCGACCTGACCGTGCTGATCACCGGCGAAACCGGGGTCGGCAAGGAGTTGGTGGCGCAAGCGATCCACGCCGCCTCGCCGCGCGCCGACAAACCGATCATCAGCCTCAACTGCGCCGCCCTGCCCGACACCTTGGTCGAGAGCGAACTGTTCGGCCATGTGCGCGGCGCCTTTACCGGCGCCACCAGCGACCGCCGCGGCAAGTTCGAACTGGCCAATGGCGGCACGCTGTTTCTCGATGAAGTCGGCGAACTGTCGCTGACCGTACAGGCCAAGTTGCTGCGCGTGCTGCAAAGCGGCCAGTTGCAGCGGCTCGGCTCGGACAAGGAACATCAGGTCGATGTGCGCCTGATCGCCGCGACCAACCGCGATCTGGCCGAAGAAGTGCGCAGCGGCCGCTACCGCGCCGACTTCTATCACCGCTTGAGCGTGTACCCGCTGCGCGTCCCGGCGCTGCGCGATCGCGGCCGCGATGTGTTGCTGCTCAGCGGCTTCTTTCTGGAACAGAACCGCTCGCGCATGGGCCTCAACAGCCTGCGTTTGAGTAGCGATGCCCAGGACGCGTTGCTCGCCTACACTTGGCCGGGCAACGTGCGCGAACTGGAACACTTGATCGGGCGTAGCGCGCTGAAGGCACTGGGCAATTGCAAGGTGCGGCCGAAGATCCTCAGTTTGAGCGCGGCGGATCTGGATTTGCCGCGGGAGGTTGTGGATAACTCGGTTGAGCCGGTTGCCAATATTTTAACCGTGGCACCGTTGATCAATGGCGACTTGCGCAGCGCCACTGAGGAGTATCAGCGCCGCTTGATCAGTGCGGCGCTGGAACGCAATCAGGATAACTGGGCGAGTGCGGCGCGGGAGCTGGGGCTGGATAGGGCGAATCTTGGGCGGATGGCCAAGCGGTTGGGGATGAAGAGCTAAAAGCACCCCCTCACCCTAGCCCTCTCCCGGAGGGAGAGGGGACTGATTGGGGGATATTCAAGAATTCCGCCGACGTGAGAGATCTGTACTGAATCCATAATCGACTCGGTCATTCAGGTCGATGTACAGCGCCAGACACCTCGTTCGGCCCCCTCTCCCTTCGGGAGAGGGCTGGGGTGAGGGGCTTTGGATCTGCCGCCAGCCGATAACCGACCTAAAGCCCCCCCCGTTAACGCCGATAACCCGGCATCAATAGTTTCTGGCGATTTGCACCCTCGCCCATCACCTTTTTCCACAGAAGGTTTATATGTCTTCCACCAAAGCCCGCGCAGATTCACTTTCGCTTCTGCTGTTTACCTTGCGCAGCGGCAAGCTGATGGCGATCAACCTGCTGAAAGTCAGTGAAATCATCCCCTGCCCGCCGCTGACCAAAATGCCCGAGTCGCATCCGCACATCAAAGGCATCGCCACCCTGCGCGGCGCGTCGCTGTCGGTGATCGACCTCAGCCGCGCCATCGGCGAGCGACCGCTGGAAGACCCGAACGGCGGCTGCCTGATCGTCACCGACGTCAGCCGCTCCAAGCAGGGCCTGCACGTTCAGGCGGTGAGCAAAATCGTCCATTGCCTGACCACCGACATCAAGCCGCCGCCGTTCGGCTCCGGCGGCTCGCGCGCCTACATCACCGGCGTGACCTCGGTGGACGGCACACTGGTACAAGTGCTCGACATCGAGAAAGTCATCCACAGCATCGCCCCGGCGCAGATCGAAATGGCCCCGACCGACCTGAGCATGGAAGACGCCGAAGTGTTAGGCAACGCGCGGATTCTGGTGGTCGATGACAGCCAGGTAGCGTTGCAGCAATCGGTGCACACCCTGCGCAACCTAGGCCTGCAATGTCACACCGCGCGCAGTGCCAAGGAAGCCATCGACTGCCTGCTGGATCTGCAAGGCACCGCGCAACAGATCAACCTGATCGTCTCCGACATCGAAATGTCCGAGATGGACGGCTACGCCTTCACCCGCACCCTGCGCGAGACGCCGGACTTCGCCCACCTCTACGTGCTGCTGCACACCTCGCTCGACAGCGCGATGAACAGCGAGAAAGCGCGTCTGGCCGGGGCCAACGCGGTGCTGACCAAGTTCTCCTCGCCGGAACTGACCCAGCGCCTGATCGAAGCGGCCAAACACGTCGCCGCCAACGGTCACTGAGTCTTGGGCCAGACGTACTGCTTTTTGATGCGGCGCGACCTTCGCCAAGGCGTGCCGCCGATCCACTGGCCGGAAGGCATTGAGCTGAGCACCTATCGTCCGGAACTGGCGGCGGCGGTGCATCAACTGATGCAACTCGGCTACCGTGAGGGCGGTGGCCGCGTGCCGGCACTGGAGGAGTGGCAGCAGCGGTTTGAAAGCGATGCCGAATACGATCCTGAATTGTGCTTCATCGCCCGCGATAACGAAGGCGTGATCGGCGTGGCGCAATGCTGGACCAGTTCGTACATCAAGAATCTGGTGGTGCACCAACGTGCTCAGGGCCGAGGTTTGGGTCGGGCATTGCTGCTGAATGCATTCAAGGTGTTTCAGCAAAGGCGCGAAGGATTTGTCGATCTGAAGGTGCTGGAAGACAATCTGCGGGCGCAGCGGTTGTATGAGAGTGCCGGGATGATGGTGGTTCGCCGGGAACTTGTGCCGGACTGATCGACCGTCTTCGCGAGCAAGCCCGCTCCCACAGGGGGAACGCATTCCAAATTGTGGGAGCGGGCTTGCTC
>NZ_JASCPO010000095.1:0-21828 GCF_029960145.1 Pseudomonas sp. PS01299
GGTTGAGCCCTTCGCGAGCAAGCCCGCTCCCACAGGAGACCGAGTTCAATGTGGGAGCGGGCTTGCTCGCGAAAGGGCCCGCTCAGACTACAGAGATATCAGAGCTGCCCGTCGCGATCGCGAAAGCCCAGCAGATACAGCACGCCATCCAGTCCCAAGGTCGAAATCGCCTGCTTCGCCGACTGTTTGACCAGCGGCTTGGCACGGAACGCCACACCCAGCCCGGCAATCGCCAGCATTGGCAGGTCATTCGCGCCGTCGCCCACAGCGATGGTCTGCTCCAGACGCAAGCCTTCCTTGTGCGCCAGTTCCTTCAGCAGATCCGCTTTACGCTGCGCATCGACGATCGGCTCGATGGCCACGCCGGTGCACTTGCCGTCGACCACTTCCAGTTCGTTGGCGAACACGTAGTCGATGCCGAGTTTGGCCTGCAACTGCTTGGCGAAGTAAGTGAAGCCGCCGGACAGGATCGCGGTCTTGTAGCCCAGGCGCTTGAGTTCGGCGAACAGGGTTTCGGCGCCTTCGGTCAGGCGCAGCGAAGCGCCGATCGAGTCCAGCACGCTGACATCCAGACCTTTGAGCAACGCCAGGCGCTCTTTGAAACTGGCGCGGAAGTCCAGTTCGCCGGCCATCGCGCGCTCGGTGATGGCCGAGACCTGCTCACCGACACCGGCGGCCTTGGCCAGTTCGTCGATGACTTCAGCTTCGATCAGCGTCGAGTCCATGTCGAACACCGCCAGACGCCGGTTGCGGCGGAACAGCGAATCTTCCTGGAAAGCGATGTCGACGTTCAGCTCTTGGGCGACGCTGAGGAATTCGGCGCGCAGAGCCTGCGGATCCGCCGCTTCGCCACGCACGGAGAACTCGATGCAGCCCTTGCCCTTGTCGGCTGGAGTGTCCAGCGGCATGCGACCCGACAGACGGTCGATATGGTCGATGTTCAGGCCATATTTGGCGGTGATCGAGCTGACCGCCTGCAATTGGCCGGCGGTCACTTTGCGGGTCAACAGGGTGACGATGTGGCGTTTCTTGCCCTGATTGCCCACCCATTGCTGGTAATCCTCTTCGGACACCGGGGTGAAGCGCACCTGCTGGTCGAGCTCGTAGCCCTTGAACAGGATGTCCTTGAGCACGGCTTTGCCTTGCTCGGAGTCGGGAATCTCGACCAGGATGCCGAACGACAGGGTGTCGTGGATCACCGCCTGACCGATGTCGAGAATGTTCACACCACCTTGTGCCAGAACGCCGGTAATGGCCGCAGTCAGACCCGGACGGTCGACTCCCGTGATGTTAATCAGGACGATTTCGCGCAACGCGCACCCCCGCAACTGGAAAAAAACCGCATTCTACCCACTTTCAGTGACCATCGGGCACCGCGAGCGCTTTGCCGGTCTAGGGCCTGTCGCTATACTGCGCGTCAACTTCACGGACAAAAGAGCCGAGCTCAGTGAACCGGCCCACGCCAGTTAAAACCGATAACTTCTTCCTGCTGATCTTCCGTGCACTGCGCCACCGCCGTGTGCCGATTGCATTGCGCATTGCCAGCCATAACGTGATCCTGGTCGCTCTGGCCCTGGTGATCTATGCCGGGGTGATGGGCCTGCAGTTCAAGCAGGCCATGCACGAGCAGGCCGATGCGCTGGGCGAAAGCCTGACCACGCAGACCGCCACCTCTGCCACTGAACTGTTGGTGTCCAACGACATCCTCAGCCTCAACGTGCTGCTCAACAACCTGACCAAGAACAAGCTGGTGGCCCACGCGGCTATCTATAGCGTGGACAACCGCATCCTCGCCGAATCCGGTCAGCGCCCCAAGCACAGCCTGCTGGGCGAAGCCGAGGGCATGTACGAGAGCAAGATCACCTTCCAGGACGTGACTGCCGGGCAACTGCGCATCAGCCTGGACATGGATCAGTTCCAGCAGCCGATGACCATCAGCCTGCAGAGCATGGGCATTCTCAGTGCGATCCTGCTGGCCTTGTCGCTGGCCCTGAGCCTGCGCATGGGGCGCTATCTATCGACGCCGTTGCTGCAATTGCGCGTCTGGCTGCGGCGCATCGACGAACACACGCCGGGCATAGATCGTCAGGACGAAATCGGCGATCTGGCGCGTCAGCTGCACGCCAACTACGCTCCGGAGCCTGCGCCTGAACCCGAGCCAGAGCCGGAACCCGAGTTCGAGGAAGAGGATGAGCCAGAGTTCGAAGTGCGCAACCTGCGTGACCCGAGCTTTGACGAAACCCGCCCGATGGCCGCGCAAAAACCGGCGCCGCGCCACGTGGTCAGCACCGTTGAAGACGATGATGACGACGAAGATCCGTTTGCCGATCTGCGCGACGAGTCGCTGACCGAAGCTGTTCCGGCGCCGCGTAAAGCGACACCAAGCGTGCCGCAGCACAGCGCGGTGCTGGCGATTCAGCTGGGTTCGCAAGAGCAACTGCGGCGCCTGCCGCGTGCCCGTCTGGAAGAGTTGCTGGAGCGCTATCGCGATTGTCTCGATCAGGCCGCTTCGTTGTATCAGGGCGAAATCGAAACCCTGAACGATGGCAGCACACTGATGCTGTTCCACACCGAAGACAGCGGTGACGATTACCTGACCAACGCGATCTGCTGCGGCGAGTTGCTGCGGGCGCTGGGCCATCAGTTGCAGATCGAAGTCGCCGACAGCGGCATCACCCTGCAATTGCAACTGGGCCTGACCCTGGGCGACGAGTTGTTCGGCCTGAGCCAGATCGACCTGCTGCTGACCGATTCGGCTCAGGATGCGCTGGCCCTGTCGCAACACAGTCGCAACCTGCTGCTGGTCGAGCGCAAGATCGGTGACGATGCGCTGATTCGCCAGCGTGCGCGGATCCGTCCGATCGCCAGCCCTGAGGGGGCCTGCTGTGTCGAGCGGTTGATGGAGCCTTATCCGTCGATGCTCGAGCGACAACTGGCGCGGATGCATGAGCGCCGGGCGTAAGCCTTAGGCCAGATGCACAGAAGCCCGCAGACAAGTGATTGTCTGCGGGCTTTTTTGTGGGCGATTGAAAAGCCCCTCACCCTAGCCCTCTCCCGGAGGGAGAGGGGACTCATTGGGGGATATTCCAGAGTTACACCGACCTGCCCCTGCTCTACCGAATCCACAATAGCCAACATCTTCCAAGTGGACGTATGACGCATAACACCTCGGTCAGTCCCCTCTCCCTCCGGGAGAGGGCTAGGGTGAGGGAGATACAACAAAGCCCGCAAAAGGCGGGCTCTGGTTTGACTCTGATTCAGACTTAGAAGCGGAACACTTCCATATCCGTGCGAATCGGCGAAGCCATCGGAATCTTCGGCTGCTTCTCTGCATCCGCCGCCGGCGCTGCCGGTTTAGGCGCTGCCTTACGCGGTGCTTCGGCCACCGGAGGCTGGTTGACCAATGGCTTGAGCGCCACCGACAACTGCTCGGCCAGACGCTGCAGCAGAATCCCCTGCGCCTGCACCTGCGAAGCCGTGGTACCGGCATGCAGCTCCTGCAGATGAACGATGCGGTTATCGCGCACCTGACCACGACGGTCGATCAGACGCCATTGTGCATCGAGGATCGCCGGTTGCTTCTCACCGGAGTCCAGACGCGTGATGGTCAGCAATACCTGCACATCCGGGGCAAATCCCAGAGTGGCGGGTGCCAATACCACACGCTGGCTGTCCAGATGACCGGCCACCTGACGCATCAGCAATTGATCGATATCCGACGAAAGGCTGCCCGCCCAGCGACCGTCGGTCGAGGCTTGCAGGCTGCCGTCCGGTTGACGTTGCAGCAAAGTTTCACGTTGCAGGTAATCAGCAATGACTACCGGACCCAACAAAACCGCCATGCCTGTGCTTTGCGCAGGCTGAGCCGGACTTCCGCTGTCCAGCTGATACAGCGACACCGGCTGGTGAACGCTGCAACCCGCCAGGCCCAAAACGCCGGCGAGCAGGAAAATAAGGGGGCGCAGAGCAGTCATCATCCCGTCCAGGTGGCCGCCACAAGGCTGACCACAGTGAAAATACTCAATAAATATGAAGAACGCTCGGCCACGCCGGCGCTTGGAAAGGCCATATCATCCGTGAATATGCGTTCCGACTCCAGCGCCAAAGCGTCGATCTACGCGTTAAATCGTAGATCGACGCCTCTAGATGGGCGTTTTCGCCTAATTGAGGTTTTCGACGAGCAGTGCATCGACCCGCTGGAAGCCACGTGGAAGCTTGTTGCCACGCCGTCCACGCTCACCTTTGTAGTGTTCGAGGTCTTCAGCTTTCAGTTTATACGGACGTTTGCCTGCTTGCAGGATCAACGTTGCACCCGCGGGAATCACAGCAATGTCCGTGACAAATTCTTCACGGCTGGCGACACGGTCACCCGGCACACCGATGATCTTGTTGCCCTTGCCCTTCGCCAGCTGCGGCAAATCGCTGATATTGAAGACCAGCATCCGCCCCTCGCTTGTCACGGCGGCAAGCAAGTCATTCTCGCGATCAGTCACCGGACGTGGCGCGATCACCTTGGCGTTGTTCGGCAAGCTCAACAGGGCTTTACCGGCCTTGTTCTTGGCTTGCAGGTCTTCGCCCTTGACCACGAAACCGTAACCGGCGTCGGAGGCGATCACGTACAGCGCATCGTCTTCCGGCATCAGCACGCACTCGAAGGTCGCACCCGGTGGCGGGGTCAGACGCCCGGTCAACGGTTCGCCCTGGCCACGCGCCGACGGCAAGGTGTGGGCGGCGACCGAATAGCTGCGGCCAGTGGAGTCAATCACCACGGCAGACTGGTTGGAACGCCCCGCCGCCGAGGTCTTGAAGCCGTCACCCGCCTTATACGACAGGCCGGTGGCATCGATGTCATGGCCTTTGGCCGAACGGATCCAGCCTTTTTCCGACAGCACGACGGTAACTTTCTCGTTCGGCAGCAGATCGTGTTCGGTCAGCGCTTTCGCTTCAGCACGTTCGACGATCGGCGAACGACGGTCATCGCCATAGGTTTCAGCGTCTTTGAGCAGCTCGGTGCGCACCAGCTTCTTCAGCTTGGCTTCGCTGCCCAGCAGGGCTTGCAGCTTGGCCTGTTCCTTGAGCAGTTCGTCTTGCTCGTCGCGCAGCTTCATCTCTTCCAGACGCGCCAACTGCCGCAGGCGGGTGTCGAGGATGTAGTCGGCCTGGATCTCGCTGAGGGCAAATCGCTCGATCAGCTTGGCTTTCGGGTGCTCCTCGGTGCGGATGATGTGGATCACTTCATCCAGGTTGAGGTAGGCGATCAGCAAACCGTCCAACAGGTGCAGGCGACGCTCGACCTTGTCGAGGCGGAATTGCAGGCGGCGCCGCACGGTCAGCACGCGGAACTCCAGCCATTCGACCAGCAATGCACGCAGGTTCTTCAGCTGCGGCTTGCCATCCAGACCGATGATGTTGACGTTGACCCGGTAGGTCGATTCCAGCTCGGTGCTGGCGAACAGGTGCTGCATCAGCGCTTCGTGATCGACGCGGCTGTTGACCGGAATGATCACGATGCGGCACGGGTTTTCGTGGTCGGATTCATCACGCAGGTCAGCGATCTGCGGTGCTTTCGACGGCTTGGCCTGCATCAGCGCGGCGATCTGCTCCAGCACTTTGGCCCCGGAGACCTGGTGCGGCAGCGCGGTGACGATGATGTCGCCGTCCTCGACGTGGTACACGGCGCGCATGCGTACCGAGCCCTTGCCGGTTTCGTACATTTTCAGCAGGTCGGCGCGCGGCGTGATGATTTCCGCTTCGGTCGGATAGTCCGGGCCTTGAATGTGTTCGCAGAGCTGTTCGACCGTGGCTTTCGGCTCATCGATCAGGCGCACACAAGCGGTGGCGACTTCGCGCAGGTTGTGCGGCGGCACGTCGGTGGCCATACCGACAGCGATGCCGGTGGTGCCGTTGAGCAGGATGTTCGGCAAACGTGCCGGCAACACCAGCGGTTCCTGCAGGGTGCCGTCGAAATTCGGGCCCCAGTCAGCGGTGCCCTGGCCCAACTCGCTGAGCAGCACTTCGGAATAACGTGACAGGCGCGCTTCGGTGTAACGCATGGCAGCGAAGGATTTGGGATCGTCCGGCGCACCCCAGTTGCCCTGGCCGTCGACCAGCGTGTAGCGATAGCTGAACGGCTGGGCCATCAGCACCATCGCTTCGTAGCACGCCGAATCGCCGTGCGGGTGGAACTTGCCGAGCACGTCACCGACGGTACGCGCCGATTTCTTGTGCTTGGAATCGGCGTCCAGCCCCAGCTCGCTCATGGCGTAGACGATACGCCGCTGCACCGGTTTCAGGCCGTCGCCGATATGCGGCAGGGCACGGTCCATGATCACGTACATGGAGTAGTTGAGGTAGGCATTTTCGGTGAAGTCAGCCAGCGAGCGGCGTTCTACACCGTCCAGGCTGAGATCAAGGGAGTCGCTCATGCGGGCCTCATCGGTTCGTTGTCTGGCGCAGCAGCATGGTGCCACCGCGCTGGGTAAATTCAAGTTTGTTCAGGGCGCTCATGCCGAGCAGCACCTGATCGCCATGCAGACCTGGCGCCACCAGCGCGCGGACGTCCCGCAGCACGATGTCGCCCAGTTGCAGGCGGTCGATCTTTGTCCGGTAGCCTTGGCTCAGGCCGTTGGCCGTGCTCAGGGTCACGCCGAAGCCTTCTTCCAGCTTTAACCGTTTGGCCAGATCCGCCGGGATCGCCACATCGGTGGCACCGGTGTCGAGCATGAACTCCACCGGCTCACCGTTGATCTGACCGCTGGCGACAAAATGCCCTTGGGCGTTGCCGGCCAGCTTCACTTCGATCACGCCACCATGTTGCTCGGACGTGACCACCACGTTCGGATTCTGCTGACGTTCTTCCCACTGGCCGAAAAACCGCGTGGCCAGAAACAGCCCCGCGCACCAGGCCAGAATCATCAATACCCGGCCGGCGCGCTTGCCCGGCGGTTGCTGACTCACGGTTTGGCGCTCCAGCCACCTTCAGGCGCGGCGAAGCGCCAGACGATCGGCCTTACCTCACCGTCGGCGCGGGGGCCGAAATTATTGTCGACGCCGACCCACGCACCCTCAGCATCAACGATCAATGCCTCTTCCAACCCGAAGTTTTGCGAGTAACGGCGGTTGGCCTGCAACAGTTCAGCGGCGTACGACCAGCAGCGCTCGACCTTGGCAGTCTGCGCGTCGCGCCGACAAATCTGGAAGGCGTTGCGTTCAAGGGTAAACAATTTGCCGTTGAACAACGAAAGGTCGGAAAAGTCGCGGTCGACCGCTTTGGCGTGCGGGAACTGCGGCGGCTGCATCTCCTTGCCGCCCTCGCTGAGCAGCACGCAACGACCGTCGCAATCCCACACCGTCTGCTGACGCTTGATCAGCAGCAAGCCGCGGTTTTGCCGTTCGCCGGCCAGCCACATCTGATCGCCCGCCGGGTTGATCGCCAGACCTTCGAAGATCGCATTGAAATGCAGGAGCATGCCACTGGCCCGCGCTTCGCGAACCATCATCGGCGAAATCTTCAGCCAGTTGACCGGGCCGCTGACGGGCACCTGCAAGACCGCCGCGTGGCCCTCGCTGACAATGTAGCGATTGCCGGCGCTGTCGCAGCTGATGCCTTCGAAATCGAGGTCGCCACCGCGCACGAACGACGCGGCCCAATTGCGTGAGCGCAATCCCCACGGCAAACCGGTCTCCGGCACCAGCGGCACGTCGATGTGCAAGGCCTCGGCCTGCCAGACCTGATCGGCGGTATTGAGCCGATAGATCTGATCGTCATCGCGGTCCGACACCGTCCACAACTCGCTGCCACACATGGCCAGTCCCGACAGGTTGCCGCCACGCATGCCTTCGACCGGATGTTCCGAGAGCACGCGCAATTCCTGCAGCGGCTCCGCCGACACGCTCATCGCACTCAGCAGCAACGCACCCGCCAAGGCCCAGCCAAACCGCATCAGGCCAGCACCTCGGCCAGGTTGCCCTTGGATTCGAGCCAGGTCTTGCGGTCACCGGCGCGTTTCTTCGCCAGCAACATGTCCATCATTTCCGAGGTTTCGGCAAAATCATCGCCCAGCGTCAACTGCACCAGGCGCCGGGTGTTCGGGTCCATGGTGGTTTCACGCAGTTGCGGCGGGTTCATTTCACCCAGACCTTTGAATCGGGTGACCTGCGGTTTGCCGCGTTTCTTCTCGGCCACCAGACGATCGAGAATCCCGTCGCGCTCGGCTTCGTCGAGGGCGTAGTAGATCTCTTTGCCGAGATCGATGCGGTACAGCGGCGGCATCGCCACGTAGACGTGACCGGCGTCCACCAGCGGGCGGAAATGCTGGACGAACAACGCGCACAGCAGCGTCGCGATGTGCAGACCGTCGGAGTCGGCGTCGGCGAGGATGCAGATTTTGCCGTAGCGCAGCTGGCTCATGTCTGCAGCGCCCGGATCGACCCCGATGGCCACGGCGATGTTGTGCACTTCCTGGCTGGCCAGCACTTCGCTGCCATCGATTTCCCAGGTGTTGAGGATCTTGCCGCGCAACGGCAGGATCGCCTGGAATTCCTTGTCCCGCGCTTGCTTGGCGGAACCACCGGCGGAATCACCTTCGACCAGGAACAGCTCGGAACGCATCGGATCCTGTCCGGCGCAGTCAGCCAGTTTGCCCGGCAACGCAGGGCCTTGGGTGACGCGCTTGCGCTCGACCTTTTTGCTTGCCTTGAGGCGGCGACCGGCGTTGTTGATCGCCAGTTCGGCCAGCGCCAGACCGGTTTCCGGGTTGGCATTGAGCCACAGGCTGAATGCATCTTTCACGACGCCGGAAACGAATGCCGCCGCTTCACGGGACGACAGACGCTCTTTGGTCTGGCCAGAGAATTGCGGCTCCTGCATCTTCATCGACAGCACGAAAGCGATGCGCTCCCAGACGTCTTCCGGCGCCAGCTTCACCCCGCGCGGCAGCAGGCTGCGGAATTCGCAGAACTCGCGCATCGCATCCAGCAGGCCCTGACGCAAACCGTTGACATGGGTCCCGCCCTGCGCCGTCGGGATCAGGTTGACGTAGCTTTCCTGCACCGCGTCGCCACCTTCCGGCAGCCACAGCAGCGCCCAGTCCACCGCTTCTTTATTACCGGCGAGGCTGCCGCAGAATGGCTCGTCCGGCAGGCGTTCGAATTCGCTGACCGCGTCCACCAGATAGGAGCGCAGGCCGTCTTCGTAATGCCATTCGACTTTCTCGCCGGTGCCCTTGTCTTCGAAGCTGACCAGCAGCCCCGGGCACAGCACAGCCTTGGCCTTGAGCACGTGCTTGAGGCGGCTGATGGAGAATTTCGGTGAATCAAAATATTTCGGATCCGGCGCGAAGTACACGCTGGTGCCGGTGTTGCGCTTGCCAACGGTGCCGACGATTTCCAGCTCGGTGGCCTTGAAGCCATCCTTGAAGGTCATCTGGTATTCGTTGCCGTCACGCTTCACGCGCACCCGGACTTCGGTCGACAAGGCGTTGACCACGGAAATACCCACCCCGTGCAGACCGCCGGAGAACTGGTAGTTCTTGTTGGAAAACTTGCCGCCCGCATGCAGCTTGGTGAGGATCAGCTCGACACCCGATACGCCCTCTTCCGGGTGAATGTCGACCGGCATGCCGCGACCGTCGTCGCTGACTTCCAGCGAGTGATCGGCGTGCAGAATGACCTGCACCGATTTGGCGTGGCCGGCCAGGGCTTCGTCGACACTGTTGTCGATGACTTCCTGGGCGAGGTGGTTCGGCCGACTGGTGTCGGTGTACATGCCGGGGCGTTTGCGCACCGGGTCGAGGCCCGAGAGGACTTCGATGGCGTCGGCGTTATAAGAGCTAGCGCTGGGAGTGGCCATAGGGTCTCGTCGTCAGTGATTCAATGAAAAAGGGGCAAGACTTCACAGTGCGGTGAAATCGATTGCCTGATACAAATCGGCGCCAATGCCGGCAAAACTCAACAACGCCGGTAATTGTTCGGCAAAACCCTGGTAACCATGGTCGCCGCCGGCCTGAATGCGCAAGGCGCAGGCCCGGTAATGCTGCTGGGCGAGGCGATAATCCAGTGTTTCATCGCCGGTCTGCAACCACACCTGATAACGCTGTGCATCCACGGGTGCCGGCACTTCCAGCTCGGCCAGGGCCGTCACATGGTCGTGGGTCAATTCCCAAGTCTCATCGGTATACAGGTTTTTCTGTGTGCCCAGGTAGCCGTCGAACATCCGGTGCGGGCTGACCGCCGGGTTGACCAGCAGGGCTTTCAAGCCGTGGCGCTCAGCCAGGTGAGTCGCATAGTAGCCGCCGAGTGAGCTTCCCACCAGCAACGGCCGGCCCAGCTCGGCAATCGCCCGCTGCAACTGACCGATGGCTTCACGCGGGTGGTGATGCAGCGCCGGGACACGCAATTGGTCGCTCAAACCCAGCCGTTCCATCACCTCGACCAGCTGACAGGCCTTTTTCGAGGCCGGCGCGCTGTTGAAACCGTGGATATAGAGGATCGAACCGGACATTTGAGCTCCCTGGGTGTCGGCGAAAGATAGCGGAGTTTACAGGGAGAAAGCCCCTCACCCTAGCCCTCTCCCGGAGGGAAAGGGACTGAATGGGGGATATTCAAGAGCTACACCGACTTGAGCGAGTTTCAGCGAATCCATAATCGACACATTCTTTCAGGTCGATGGATAACGCCAGACACCTCGGTCAGCTCCCTCTCCCTCCGGGAGAGGGCTGGGGTGAGGGGCTCTTGATCGAAATCAGTAGCCTTCGGAGCCGTAATCGACGGTGAATTGGAAGTCGGTAACGCGCTCGACACCGGTTTCCAGCCGCCCGTCCGGCAACAGCCGCAACCAGCGATAGCCCGGCGCCTGTTCGCCGACCTTGAAGTCGTGACTGCCGGGCTCGAACTGAATGCAGGTCGATGGCGAGGCCATCAGCCGTACGCCGTTGCGTTCGCGGTCGATCTCCTGATGCACATGCCCCCACAGCACCGCGCGAGCCTGAGGAAAACGATCGAGCACTTCGAAGAATGCTTCGGGATTGCGCAAACCGATCGGCTCCATCCACGGGCAGCCGATCGACACTGGATGATGGTGGAAACACACCAGATGATGGCGCTCCGGGGCTTCACTCAATGAACGCGCCAGCAGCTGCAACTGATCGTCCTGCAGATAGCCCGGTACAGAACCCGGCACCGCCGAGTCGAGCAAGGTCACGCGCCAGTTGCCGACATCGACCACTGACTCCAGCAATGCACTTTGCACCGCGGCCTGAGCCATGATTTGCGGCTCATCGTGATTGCCGGGAATCCAGCGCGCCGGCGCATCGATCTGAGCCGTCATCTCACGAAACTGTTGATACGACTCCAGAGTGCCATCCTGGGAAAGATCACCCGTGGCCAGAATCAAGTCGATCCGAGGTTGCTGCCTGAGCACCAGTTCGATGACCTTTTGCAGGCTCTCGCGGGTGTTCATGCCTAGCAGTGTGCCGTCCGCCTCGGCGAACAGATGACTGTCGGATAACTGCACCAGCAGCGCCGGATCGGCGGTGGTCAATGTGGATACGCTCGGCAAGGCGTTCTCCCAGGGCAAAAGCACGGAATCGGTTGAGTGCCGCAATTATGCTGGGGGATGACGCAAAGGGGAAACCGGCGAACCGGACGCAGTTCACAACTAGCGTACGACTTCGTACTCGTGCCCCAGGGCCAGACAATGGCTCAGCCATTCCCCGAGGAACAGATTGAGCTGGGCCTTTTCATCCGGCTGATGCATCGCGGCGTTCGGGTAAGGATAGATGCCGCGAAAGCGTCGTGCATGTTCGGCGCTGATCACCTCGGCCATGCGCGCGTCGTGATAGACCTGCACTTCCAGTTGCGGCACCGGCAGCCACGGCAAACTGTGTTCCTGACGCACCTGCAAAGTGGTGGTGTAGGGGCAAGTCTGCAGCACTTCGAGGGCCAGCACGCCGAGCATCTGCTCGCCCTGGGTCACGGCGATCCGCCGCGCCTCGGGGTCGTTGCGCATGTCCGGCACCAGTCGCATCAGGCGCGCGTAGTTGGCCTCGCAGGCGGCTTGCAGCCCGGCGAGGTCGACTCGATAGCGATCGCGCAGCTTGTTTACGACCATAACCCCCTCACTTCGGCGCGGTTCAGCGCCAGCCATTGCAAGGCGATGATGCTCGCCGCGTTGGCAATGCGTCCGTCACGGACGGCCTGCAAGGCATCTTCAAAGGCCCAGACCGTGACGCGGATGTCTTCGGCTTCTTCCTCCAGCCCATGCAGGCCGCCTACGCCTTCGGTACTGCAGTGCCCCAGGTACAAATGCACGAATTCGTTGCTGCCGCCCGGCGACGGGAAATATTTGGTCATCGGCCACAGGGCCTTGATGTCCAGCCCAGCTTCCTCCTGCGCCTCGCGGTGAGCAACTTCTTCCGGCACTTCGGCCTTGTCGATCAGACCGGCGACCAGCTCAACCAGCCACGGGTTGTCGGTCTTGCCCATGGCACCGACGCGAAACTGCTCGAGCAGCACCACTTCATCGCGCTTTGGATCGTAAGGCAGCAGGCACACGGCATCGTGACGCACGAAGACTTCGCGGTTGATCTCGCGGCTCATGCCCCCGGCGAACAGTTCATGGCGCAGGTGCAAACGGTCGAGCTTGTAGAAGCCCTCGTAGCAGCGCTCGCGCTTTACGACATCGACGGTGGCCGGAGTGGCGTTGGCAAAATCTGTCATGAGCATCCTCTCTTGCTGCAAATCCAATACGAGGTTGCTTGTTGTGACTGGCGACCTCGACTTCGCGCCATCCTAACGCGCCCGCGATGATTGATGCAGCCCCTTTACCGTCAGCGGGATGGACGGTGGAGGCGAAACCCACTCTAATTAGCTTAGTGGCGAACTGACTGCTTCGGCGAGAGTCGAAGCGGATAACTTTTTGCCTTCCCCTGTTTCAGAAAGGACGCCCATGTCGCTTTTCAAAATTGCCTCCGTGGCCGCCATCGCCCTGACCCTGGGCGCCTGCGCCAACCTGTTCCAGCCCAACTACCGCACGCCGCTGGAAACCACCCGCGATGCGTCGGAAACCCTGAAACCCGGCTGTTCCAACCCGGACTGCCCGCTGGTGAATATCGATACCGTGCACTTCGCGGCCGAGCCTGCGCTGGACGGCATCATCGAAAAACGCCTGCTGCAAATGACCCGCACCGAGCAAAACGCAGCGGTAGCGCCAACCCTGGCCGCCTATCGTGATCAATTCCTGCGCAACGCCGGCCCGCGCAACAGCAGCTATTTGCAGGCCAAGGTACGCGAGCAGCATGACGGCTTGGTGATCATCGAACTGTCGAGCTACCTCGACACCGGCGGCGCCCATGGCACGCCGGGCCGCGGTTTCATCAACTATTCGCGTCAGCAGCATAAAGTGCTGAACCTGTCGGACATGTTGCTGCCGGGTCAGGAAGAGGCGTTCTGGAAAGCGGCGCAAGTGGCGCATAACAGCTGGCTGATCAGCACCAAGCTCGATCAGGAAGCGGATTTCGTGAAGAGCTGGCCGTTCGTCAAAACCCCGAACGTGGCGCTGACCTACGGTGGCGTGATCCTCAAGTACGACGTGAGCACCATCGCGCCTTACGCGCTGGGCCACGTCGAACTGAAGATCCCTTACCCGCGTCTGAACGGCATTCTCAAACCCGAGCTGTTTCCGGGCCGTAACTGAAGGCCCGGCCGAGCACCAGCTGCAATAGCCCTGCCAGCACCAGTGCCGGCAGGGTCGCGCCGACATCCGGATACAGATTCGCCAGCAAGTGGTAGGTGCTGATCCCGCCCAGCCACGCCAACAGCGCCGGCCAGCGCAATGCGGCTGACGCCACCTGAGCGCTGCGCTTGCGCAGGATGAAGTGATCCACCAGCACCACGCCGAACAGCGGCGCAAACACCGAGCCGATCAGCAACAGGAAGTTCTGGTACTGCGCCAATGGCGCCAGCAGTGCAATCAGGGTGCAGATCACGCCGATGGCCAAGGCCAGATGCTCGACTTTCAAGCGCAACAGAATCCCGCTCGACACCGCTGCCGAATGAATGTCGGCGAAAGCGTTTTCCGACTCATCCAGCAGAATCAGCAACAGCGGAATGCCCAGACCGGCCCCGGCCAGTGCCAGCAGTAACGCATTGACTTCACCACTCGGCGCAAACGCCAGGGTGTAGGCCACGCCGAGACTCATCAACCAGAAGTTACCGATAAAGAAACCGATCGCAGTGCCGCCGAACACGTTCTTCGCACGCTTGCCGAAACGCGAGTAATCGGCGATCAGCGGCAGCCACGACAACGGCATGGCGATGGCAATGTCGAAGCCCACGGCAAACGGCATCGAACCGTCCCCGGCGCGCGCCCAGAGTGCCGCCAGATCAGCCTTGGCGAACAGATTCCAGGTCAGCCAGATGCACGCGGCGAGGATCAGCCAGATACCCCATTTACGCAGGATCTTGCGCACGAACGTCAGCGGCCCGCTGACCGCGAGCAGGGTCGCCAGCGCACCGAAGCACAAGGTCCAGAGCATCGGACTGGCCCACAGCGAACCCTCGCTGAACGCGCGAGTGCCGAGCAGGCTGGCGGCGTCACGCATGACGATGATTTCGAACGAGCCCCAACCGATCAGTTGCAGCAGGTTGAGCAGCGCCGGCAGGCTCGCGCCTTTGTGGCCGAGGCTCAGTTTCAGCGCGGCCATCGACGACAGACCGGTATCGCTGCCGATCACGCCGACAGCGGCCAACAGCAGAACGCCAACCAGCGTGCCGAGGAAAATCGCCAGCAGCGAACCGGCCAGGCCCAGACCGGGCGCGAGCAAGGCACCGGTTTGCAATACCATCAGGCCGATGCCGAGGGAAAACCAAAGGGAAAACAGATCGCGACCGCCGAATACTCGCTTGTCGGCGGGTACGGCGAGGTCAGGGGAATAAGTGCCGGGTTGAATGCTCAAGGGTGTTATCTCAGAGGGACATTTGTTGTTGTGTGTGATCAAGCTGGCCCACTTGTGGCGAGGGGATTCATCCCCGATGGGCTGCGAAGCAGCCCCAAAACCTGAGAATGCGGTACATCTGAAGGACCCGGTTCTCAAAATTGCGACTGCTGCGCAGTCGATCGGGGATAAATCCCCTCACCACAAAAGATCAGTCAGGGATCAGACTTTTTTATAGAGCTGACTGCCTTCCTTCTTGAACCGCTCGGCCTGCTCCGCAAGGCCCTGGGCGACGTCCACGTCGACCGCGTCGATCCGCTGGTTGGCCGCGTATTCACGGACTTCCTGAGTGATCTTCATCGAGCAGAATTTCGGCCCGCACATCGAGCAGAAGTGCGCGACCTTGGCCGAGTCCTTCGGCAGGGTTTCATCGTGATACGAACGCGCGGTGTCCGGATCGAGACCGAGGTTGAACTGGTCTTCCCAACGGAATTCGAAACGCGCCTTGCTCAAGGCGTTGTCGCGAATCTGCGCGCCCGGATGCCCTTTGGCCAGGTCCGCTGCGTGGGCGGCGATCTTGTAGGTGATGATCCCGGTCTTCACGTCATCCTTGTTCGGCAAGCCGAGGTGTTCCTTCGGCGTCACGTAGCAGAGCATGGCGCAACCGAACCAGCCGATCATCGCCGCACCGATACCCGAGGTGATGTGGTCGTAACCCGGCGCGATGTCGGTGGTCAGCGGGCCGAGGGTGTAGAACGGCGCCTCGTCGCAGCACTCCAGCTGCTTGTCCATGTTCTCTTTGATCAACTGCATCGGCACGTGGCCCGGGCCTTCGATCATGCACTGCACGTCGTGTTTCCAGGCAATCTTGGTCAGCTCGCCGAGGGTTTCCAGTTCGCCGAATTGCGCTTCGTCGTTGGCGTCGGCAATCGAGCCCGGACGCAGGCCATCGCCCAGCGAGAAGCTGACGTCGTAGGCCTTCATGATTTCGCAGATTTCGTCGAAGTGGGTGTAGAGGAAGTTCTCTTTGTGGTGCGCCAGGCACCACTTGGCCATGATCGAACCGCCACGGGAAACGATGCCGGTCACGCGTTTGGCGGTCAACGGCACGTAGCGCAGCAGCACACCGGCGTGGATGGTGAAGTAGTCGACGCCCTGCTCGGCCTGTTCGATCAGCGTGTCGCGGAACAGCTCCCAGGTCAGGTCTTCAGCGACGCCGTTGACCTTCTCCAGCGCCTGATAGATCGGCACGGTACCGATCGGCACCGGCGAGTTGCGGATGATCCACTCGCGGGTTTCGTGAATGTGTTTGCCGGTGGACAGGTCCATCACTGTGTCCGAACCCCAGCGAATGCCCCAGGTCAGTTTCGCCACTTCTTCTTCGATGGACGAACCCAGGGCGCTGTTGCCGATGTTGCCGTTGATCTTCACCAGGAAGTTACGGCCGATGATCATCGGTTCCAGTTCGACGTGGTTGATGTTGGCCGGGATGATCGCGCGACCACGGGCGATTTCTTCGCGGACGAACTCGGGGGTGATTTCTTTCGGAATGCTCGCGCCGAAGCTGTGGCCGGCGTGTTGCTGGGTCAACAGGCCGGCGGCGCGGGCTTCTTGCAGCTTCATGTTTTCGCGGATGGCGACGTATTCCATCTCGGCGGTGATGATGCCTTTGCGCGCGTAGTGCATCTGGCTGACGTTGGCCCCGGCCTTGGCCCGGCGCGGGTTGTTGACGTGAGCGAAACGCAGTTTGGTCAGCTCCGGGTCAGCGAGGCGCTCCTGGCCGAAATTGGAACTCAGGCCCGGCAAACGCTCGGTGTCGCCACGGTCGTCGATCCACGCCGAACGCACGTCGCCCAGACCTTTGCGCACGTCGATCACCACGTTCGGATCGGTGTACGGGCCGGAGGTGTCGTAGACGGTGACCGGTGCGTTGATTTCGCCGCCGAAGTCGGTCGGCGTCACATCGAGGGTGATTTCGCGCATCGGCACGCGGATGTCCGGGCGCGAGCCCTGAACGTAGACTTTCTGCGAACGGGTGAACGGCTGAACCGACTGCTCATCGACCTTGGCCGAGTCACTCAGGTTGATCGCGTTTTTTGCTTTTATCGTCATCACGGGCTCTCCAGACAGCATCCAGGCAATGGATTGTCGGAGCAGAACCTGAAAGGCACGGACGCACCAAGACTGGTGCTGTGCATCGTCGTCGAGCGTTCGATTGTCGAACAATATCCCGGACGAAGCACAAGAGGACTCGCCGGGTGACGAGAAATCTTGTTCCCTACGCAGGCGCTAACCTGATCAGGTTCAACGGGATCCGAAATTATTCGATCTCAGCCTCATAGCAAGGCACCCCGACAAGAACCCGGCCAGTCTAGACACAACCGGCAAAGAACGCCAACACCGCGGCAAACACCATGATGAATGGCGCAATTACCGGGACTTGCAGGATTGTTGCCGCACGATTGCGCAACTACACTCGCTTTGCCCTGCGCGCCTTGACGCTGCCGGGGCCGCGCCGTAGCCTTGGCGCGCACATTATTTCCGTAATATTTTTGCTAGGGATCGCCTCATGCTGCGCAAACTTTCACTGGCTCTTGCCGTGTCTTGTGCGTCCAACGCAATGGCCTGGGCAGCAGAAGCGCCCTTGTCGACCAAGACCGATCTGGTCAGCGTCTATCAGGAAGCCGTCGACAACAACGCCGATCTGGCCGCCGCCCGCGCCCAGTATGGCGCTCAGAAAGAAGTGGTGCCGCAGGCCCGTGCCGGCTTGCTGCCGAACTTGTCTGGCGGCGCCGAAGTGGCGAATGTGCGCACCTCGATCGACCAGCCTTCAGCCATTGCCAATCGCAGCGCGCATTCCTATCAGGCGACCCTGGCACAACCCTTGTTCCGCGCCGATCGCTGGTTCCAGTACCAAGCGGCGAAAGACGTCAACGAACAAGCCGCCCTGCAACTCTCGGCCACCGAACAGAACCTGATTCTGCAATCGGCTGAAAGCTACTTCAACGTGCTGCGCAGTCAGGACAACCTGGCCTCGACCAAGGCTGAAGAAGCCGCGTTCAAGCGTCAGCTCGACCAGTCCAACGAGCGTTTCGATGTCGGCCTGTCGGACAAGACCGATGTCCTGCAATCGCAGGCCAGTTACGACACCGCGCGCGCCAACCGTATCGTTGCGCAGCGTCAGGTTGACGATGCGTTCGAAGCGCTGATCACCCTGACCAACCGTCAGTACAACTCGATTCAGGGCATCGTCCACACGCTGCCGATCCTGCCGCCGGCGCCAAACGACGCCAAGGCCTGGGTCGACACGGCGGGCAAGCAGAACCTCAATCTGCTGGCGAGCAACTTTGCGGTCAGCTCCGCCGAACAGACCCTAAAACAGCGCAAGGCCGGTCACCTGCCGACCCTCGATGCCGTGGCCAAATACGAAAAGGGTGACAACGACGCCCTCGGTTTCGCCAACCCGAACGCCTTCGGTACGCCGTACAGTGGCAACGTCGAGCAGAGCACCCTGGGCCTGCAACTGAACATTCCGATCTACAGCGGCGGGCTGACCAGTTCGCAAGTGCGCCAGTCCTATGCGCAACTGGATCAGAGCGAGCAACAGCGCGAATCCCTGCGCCGGCAGGTGGTGGAAAACACCCGCAATCTGCACCGCGCGGTGAACACCGATGTCGAGCAGGTGCAGGCGCGCCGCCAGTCGATCATCTCCAACCAGAGTGCGGTGGAAGCCACGGAAATCGGTTATCAGGTGGGTACGCGCAACATCGTCGACGTGCTCGACGCCCAGCGCCAGCTGTACACCTCGGTGCGCAACTACAACAACACCCGCTACGACTACATCCTCGACA
This sequence comes from Pseudomonas sp. PS01299, assembly GCF_029960145.1. Classification (NCBI taxonomy): domain Bacteria; kingdom Pseudomonadati; phylum Pseudomonadota; class Gammaproteobacteria; order Pseudomonadales; family Pseudomonadaceae; genus Pseudomonas; species Pseudomonas sp. PS01299. The sequence goes on from NZ_JASCPO010000095.1 coordinate 18,785, forward strand.
ACCTGCGCTTGAAGCAGGCGGCAGGGACCTTGAATCCGGGTGACTTGCAAGACCTGGCGCGCTATCTGAAGGCCGACTACAACCCGGACAAGGACTTCCTGCCGCCGGATCTGGCCAAGGCAGCCGAAGCACAGCTCAAGGCCCGGCCGTAAACAATCTGGAAAATCCCCTGTGGCGAGGGGATTTATCCCCGATGGGGTGCGTAGCAGCCCCAAAACCATTCACCGCGGTGATTCAGTCAGATATGGCAAGCAGGGTTAACGACTGCTGCGCAGCCGATCGGGGATAAATCCCCTCACCACAATAAATGTTCCGGGCGACTATTTGATCAACCGGCCCAGCCCATCCAACAACCGCTGCAACGCCCCCTGATTACGCCGCATCACCGCCAGCCCCGCCTCGGCCATGCGCTGGGCATCGCGCGGCAATTCGAACAAGCGCTGCACTTCCACCGCCAGCCCTTCGGCATCATCCACTTCGGCCAGCGCGCCGGCTTCACGCAATTGCGCGGCGATGTCGAGGAAGTTGAACAGATGCGGGCCGCTGAGCACCGGTTTTGCCAGTGCCGCCGGCTCCAGCAGGTTATGCCCGCCGTTGGGCACCAGGCTGCCGCCGACGAAAGCACTGTCAGCCAGCGCATAGAGAAACAGCAGTTCGCCCATGGTGTCGCCAAGCAGCACTGAAGTGTCCGCTTCGACGTTGGCACCGGTGGAACGGCGCACCGTGGCAAAGCCTTCACGCTGGCACAATTCGAACACCGAGTTGAAGCGTTCGGGATGGCGCGGCACCAGAATCAGCAGCGCATTCGGGTAGTTCGCCAGCAGCCGACGATGGGCGTCGAGCACGACCTCGTCTTCGCCTTCGTGGGTGCTGGCGGCGATCCATACCGGGCGCTCCAGCGCTTGCCACTGCCCGCGCAGCTCAGCGGCACGTTGCAGCAGTTGCGGGTCGATGGTCAGGTCGAACTTGATCGAACCGGTGACTTCAACCGTCTGCGGGCGGGCGCCGAGATCGCGGAACCGTTGGGCTTCGGCTTCGGTCTGCACCGCAAAAAAACTCATTTCAGCGAGCATCGGCGCGGTCAGCTTGCTGAAGCGGCCATAGCCTCGGGCCGAGCGCTCGGACAATCGCCCGTTGGCCAGCGCCACCGGAATCCCGCGCTTGGCGCACTGATGGATGTGGTTGGGCCACAGTTCGGTTTCCATGATCACCGCCAGTTTCGGTTTGGCGTGATCAAGAAAACGCGCCGCTGCGCACGGCAAGTCGTAGGGCAGATAACAATGCTGGATGCGCGGTTCGCCGGCGAACAACGCCTGAATCCGTTCCGATCCGGTCGGCGTCATGCAGGTCACGGTGATCGGCAGCTGTGGATAACGCTGCAGCAAGGCGCGAATCATCGGCGCGGCGGCAATGCTTTCGCCCACAGACACCGCGTGCACCCAGATCCCTCCGGGTTGCAGTCGCGGCATCCCGTAAGAGAAGCGCTCGCCAATCCGCTTGGCATACGCCGGGGCCTTGCGCGAGCGCAGCCACAGCCGAATCGCCACCAATGGCAGCCCCAGGTAAAACAGCGCGGTGTAGAGAGTTCTATTCATGGCGGCGGAGTTTATCGACTTTTGTCGCCAATCGCCCGCAAGTGCACGGCAAAACGTTCGGCCAGCCAGCGCGCAGCCGGGCCGAGGGGTTCATCCCGGCGCCAGACCAGCTCCACCACCAACGCCGGCGGGGTCCATTCGCTGTCCAGTTCAACCATCAGGCCCTGATAAGCCGAATACTGCACCACATGCCGGGGCAGCCAGGCCCAGCCCAGATCCCGCACCAACCATTCGGCCATCACGTAGAAACTGTCAGCGCGCCAGACTTGCGGGCTGGCCGGTTCGTTGCCGGGGTAGACGCTGGTTTGCGTCGACATCAGTAATTGCCGATGCTGTGCCAGTTGCTGGCAGGTGACATAGGACTGCGTCGCCAGCGGATGATTGATGCCGCAGACGGTGACCATTTCCACCCGGCCCAATACCCGACGCTCCAGCGCTTCGGGAATTTCGTCGTGATAGAACAGCAGGCCCAGATCAGCGCGACGCTCGACCAGTTTGCGTGCGACTTCACCTTGAGCGGCGCTGGTCAGTTGCACTTCGAGGCTGGGGAATTGCTCGGCCAGCGCATCGAAGCTTTCCACCAGTGCCTGATACGGCATGGCTTCATCCTGAGCCACCCGAAGCTGCGCTTCCTGACCGCGCATCATCGCCATCGCCCGACCATTGAGGCGCTCGCATTGGCGCAGCACTTCCCGGGCTTCTTCGAGCAGGGCTTCGCCCGCTTCGGTGAGCCTGGGTGAGCGACCACTGCTACGCTCGAACAGGCTGACTCCCAAATCGTCTTCCAGCATGGCAATCGCACTGCTGATCGCCGACTGTGCCTTGCGTTGCTGGCTCGCCACGGCAGAAAACGAGCGCTGTTCGGCGACGCTGACGAAGGCGCGCAGTTGTTCCAGATTCCACAGGGTATTCATGCTGCAACCCATCTTCAAAACAGATAGGTAATGACTTTACCCCATCTGAAGAGCGACTAGAATGCCGCCTCAGCAAGCAACGTTTTACATGAGGATCTACACATGAACGCCTACGCCTTTCTGGCCATCGCCATCTGCGCCGAAGTGATCGCCACCGTTTCGATGAAAGCGGTCAAAGGCTTGAGCACCCCGCTGCCGCTGATTCTGGTGATCGTCGGCTACGGGATTGCCTTCTGGATGCTGACGCTGGTGGTGCGCACTGTACCGGTGGGAGTCGCCTACGCCGTGTGGGCGGGCATGGGCATCGTCATGGTCAGCGTCGCAGCGCTGTTCATTTATGGGCAGAAGCTGGACGTGCCGGCGATGCTCGGAATGGCGCTGATCGTGCTCGGCGTGGTGGTCATCCAGCTGTTCTCCAAGACTGCCGGGCACTGATTTGCAGTAACGCAAATCCCCTGTGGAAGCGGGCTTGCTCGCGAAGGCGGTGTGGCAACAACATTTCTGTTAACTGACACAGCGCATTCGCGAGCAAGCC